>NZ_JBHZEJ010000003.1:0-67561 GCF_042756365.1 Streptomyces sp. NPDC059092 | reverse complement strand
GCGGGGGGGGCCGGGCCGCGCCGCGCGCCCCCCGCCGCCGCGCGGGGGCCGCGGGGCGGGCGAGCCCCCCGCCCCCCCCCAGGCCGCGGGCGCGCCCCGCCGCCACAGCCCGCCTGTTGGGCAGGGTCGCGCCCCCGCGCCGGGTTACGGCAGTCCGAGCGGGGCGGCGATGTAGGAACCGCCTCCTCCGGTGTGGGAGCGCTCCCATGAGCCTTGTCGAGGCGTCGGCCGTTGTCAAGACCGGTGCGGCGGCGGGTGGTTGGGCCGTGGTGTTGTCGGCCGGCGCGCGGGGTGGTTCTCCGGGGGTGGTGACGCGCCGGTGCGTCACCACCCCCGCGCGTCACCCCGAGGCGCGTCACGCCCCCGTGCGTCACCCGGAAGCGCGCCGCACCAGTTCCGTACGGAGCAGCACGTGCTGCCAGGCCGCCGAGGAGTCGTTGATCGTCTCCAGCAGCACCCGGGCCATCGTGCGGCCCATCTCCTCCACCGGCTGCCGTACGGACGTCAGCGGGGGATCGGTGTGGCGTGCGATGGGGGAGTCGTCGAACCCCACCACGGCCACGTCCTCGGGCACCCTGCGGCCCGCCGCCCGCAGCGCGTGCAGGGCGCCCACCGCCATCACGTCGGAGGCCGCGAACACCGCGTCGATGTCCGGGTTGCGGGTCAGCAGCTCCGTCATCGCGCGGCGTCCGCTCTCCTCCGTGAAGTCGCCGTGCGCGATCCACGCGGGGCCGGGGCCCTGACCGCCGTCCGGCGTGTCCCGTACGGCCTCCTCGTACCCCCGGAGCCGGCACTGCGCCACGTACATGTCCAGCGGCCCGGTGATCGTGGCGATCGTGCGCCGCCCGGACTCCCAGAGGTGGCGCACGGCGGTCCGGGCGCCTCCCACGTTGTCCGAGTCGACGTACGAGACGGACTCCTCGCCGGAGCGCCGGCCGCTCAGGACCGTCGGCATCTCCATCTCCGCGAGCAGATCGGGCAGCGGGTCGCTGCCGTGCACGGAGACCAGCAGGACGCCGTCGATCCGGCGGGCCCGCGCGTACTGGAGGAAGCGCTGCCGCTCGCTCTCCGTGCGGACGAGGGTGAGCAGGAGCTGGAGGTCGGTGTCGGCGAGCCCGTCGCCCACGCCGTGCACGATGTCGGAGAAGTACGGCTCGGCGAAGAACCGCTTCTCGGTCTCCGGTATGACCAGCGCGACCGCGTCCGTACGGCTTCCGGCGAGCGCGCGGGCGGCACGGTTGGGTATGTAGCCGAGCTGGGCGATCGCCTGTTCGACCAGGTGCCGGGTGGTGTCCTTCACGCGCGGCGAGTTGTTGATGACGCGGGAGACCGTGCCCCGGCCGACGCCCGCGAGCGCGGCGACCTCCTCCAGGGTGGGCTGGCCCGTGCGTGCCTTCGTCACCATCGTGCGACCTCCAGTCAGCCTGAGCCCGGCCTGATCGGTGCGCAGGACACGGGCTTCAGTCATCCAACCACTGGGAGCGCTCCCATGCACGAAATCACCCTGAGGTGTATCCCCGGTACCGTCCGGGACACCGGTCCGTCACCTCCCGTACGACATGCTGACGGACCGTCACTTTCCGTTTGTCCCACCGGGTGCGTTATCACTATCATCCGGCGATGATCATAAGTAGACGGTCGGCAGCCGCCGTGTGCGGTCTGGTGGCCACCCTGGCCGTAGGACTCTTTCCTCCCGCCGCTGCCGCCGCCGATGAACCCGCCGGCGGGCCGGCACCGAAGGTCGATCTCGTCCTCGACGTCAGCGGCTCGATGCGGACCCGCGACATCGACGGCCAGTCCCGGATGGCAGCCGCGAAACAGGCGTTCAACGAGGTGCTCGACGCCGTTCCGCAGGAGGTGGAGCTGGGCATCCGTACGCTCGGCGCCGACTACCCGGGCAAGGACACCAAGGTCGGCTGCAAGGACACCAAGCAGCTCTACCCCGTCGGACCGCTGGACCGTACGGAGGCGAAGACCGCCGTCGCCACCCTCGCCCCCACCGGCTGGACGCCCATCGGCCCGGCCCTCCTCGGCGCCGCCCAGGACCTCGAAGGGGACGACGGCGCCACCCGCCGGATCGTCCTGATCACCGACGGCGAGGACACCTGCGCACCCCTCGACCCCTGCGAGGTCGCGCGGGAGATCGCCGCCAAGGGCATCCACCTCACCATCGACACCCTGGGCCTCGTCCCCGACGACAAGACCCGCCGGCAGCTCACCTGCATCGCCGAGGCCACCGGCGGCACCTTCACCTCCGTCCAGCACACCGACGAACTCTCGCGCCGGGTCACCCAGTTGGTCGACCGCGCCGCCGACCCCGTCGTCACGCCCGTCGCGACCGAGGGCGCCACGCGCTGCGCCGACGCCCCGACGATCAAACCCGGGCTCTACAGCGACCGCGAGAAGTTCTCCGAGCACCGCTGGTACCGCGTGGACGTCCTCCCGGGTCAGGAACTGCGCGCCTCGGTGAGCGTCGCCGCCGACCGCGCCGTCGACCAGGACTACGGTGTGCTGCTGCGCGCCGTGACCGTCCACGGCCGGGAGATCGTCCGCGGCTCCGAAGCGGGCGACGGACGTACGGACGTGATCTCGGCCGGGCTGCGCTATCCGAAGCCGGAGTCCGACGCCGACGAGGAACTGGACGGCGACGAGAAACCGGCCGCCGAGACGGTCTGCCTCCAGGTCAGCAACGCCTTCTCCGCACCCGCCTCCGTCAAGACCACCCCGGGCCTGCCCGTCGAGCTGACCGTCGACCTCGTCGACGCGCCCGACACGGCCTCCGACATCGCCGCGTTCGGCCTCGGCCGCGGCTGGTGGCTCCTCGGCGTCCTGGCGCTCACCGGTCTGCTCGCCGGACTGCTGTGGGGCTGGATCTCGCGCCTGCGTATCGTCTGGAGAAGCAACTGATGCGTATCGTCGGCCTGTTCACACCCACCAGGGCCTCGCGGTCCCTGGTCACCGGGGTCCTGCTCGCGGGAGCGCTGCTCCTCGGCACTGCGGGCGCCGCCGTCGCGGACGAGTCCCCCTCGCCCTCCACCGACGCCACCGACGACTCCGAGGGCGCGCAGGCGCCGACCGAGGCCGGCACGTCCTTCCGTACGGCCACCGCCTTCCGGCCGGGCCAGACGGCCACGGCGGACGGCTCCTCGGGCGACTACCTCTACTGGGTCTTCCCCGTGGACACCGGGCAGCGCGCCAGCGTCACCGCCAAGGTCACGCTCCCCGAGTCCGCCGCCGCCCGGAAGGGCTCGGCCACCTGGCAGGTGGACGTCTACGACGGTCTGCGCCGCCGCCAGCCGTGCGTGTACGGCGCCCAGACGAAGGCGCTCGCGGCCGACGCGAGCACGGTCGAGCTGCGCTGCGTGCTCCGTACCGTACGGGCGTGGGCCGAGCCGTGGTCCAACGATCCGCTGCCCGGCAGCTACTACGTACGGCTCACCGTCCGGGACGCCCAGGAGAAGGACCTCGGCCTGCCGGTGCGGGCGGAGATCAAGGCCGAGACCCCCGACCAGGGCGGCGCCCACGCGGTCGACGGCAAGCTGGCCGTACCGCTGACGCCCGGCCGCACCACCGTCTCCCAGGAGGGCGGCGGCGCGTCCGCCGAGGGCGCGCGACTCGCCGCGTCCGGAGTCGAACCGGAGGGCGGCTGGTCCTCCGGCTGGTGGTCGGACCGCTGGCTGTGGACCCTCGCCGGGGGCGTGCTCGGCGCGCTCGCGGGCATCGCCGGCTACACCCTGGCGCGCCCCTCGCGCCGGCCGACGGCGCCGTAACGCGCGGCGCCACGCAAGGCAGGCGGCCCGGGGATTCCCCGGGCCGCTTCCCCGTTTCCTGGGCCCCGATACGGACCGGATCTGTCCGCACGGCTCGGTAGCGCTCCTGCAAGTGGTGGGCCTGCCGCCGATACCATCCCCTGTATGACTGGTATTTGGCAGGTGTCTACGGCGACGGAGAACCGCGAGCAAGCTGTGGCGTTGGCGGAGTCGGCGGTCATGGCACGACTCGCGGCGGGAGCCCAGATCGTGGGCCCGGTGATCTCCGTGTTCTGGCACCAAGGCCGATACGGAACGAGCGAAGAGTGGCAACTCCTCTTCAAGACGCGAGCAGATCGTTACGCCGAACTTGAAGCTCACCTACTGAGTCACCATCCGTGGGACAAGCCAGAAGTCGTGGCGCTGCCGTTGATCGCCGGAGCACCCGATTGTCTCCGATGGGTCGAGAGAACCACCGAGGCGAATCCCGCAGTGTGACGTATCAGCACTTCACTTCGACCAAGACCACGACGCAAGATGTTCCGCCACGATGCCGCCGGTATCGCGATCGGGCGACGCGCCCTCGGGCTCCCGATCCGGCGACGTACGACACCGCCCCCACATGACCAGAGTGATTGTGTGGGGCGTCGGACCGTCCAGGCCGACCTCGGTACCCGAGGACGTGAGGAAACCCGCCCGCCCGTCACGGAGCGTGCACGCGATGCGCGTCACCGAACGGGGACGCCACAGGGAACGCGGGAGACCGGTGCATCCCAAACCGTTCGAGATGCGCGCAGTGCCGGGACGTGGGTCCAAGACTCACTTCCGCTCACTGAAGTAGGAACGGTTGGCTTGGAGAGCCCGAAGCGGTCGGCGGTGCCCACAAGGCCGGCACTCTTCTCATGTGGTGGTCAGGGGCTGCCACTGCTCTTCCTGCTGGGCGTCGAGCCTGCTGCCCCACACCAGTGTGCCGCCGATCCGGCCGGGTGTGTCCCGGGTGGCCAGGGCGGGGGCTTCGAGCATGTCGGCGGCCTCTTCCAGGTAGGTGACCAGCGTGTCGAGTTCTTCGCCGGGGCTTTCGTTGTAGCGGGACCAGGGGCCCAGGTAGCCGGTCGCGGCGTCCAGGTACAGGCCGGAGGTACGGTCGGCCGGGCCGAAGGAGATGACCGGAATCCAGGCTGCCTTCCACAGGGTGAATCGATCGTGTTCGGGGCGGTGGGCGTTGAGAGTGTCCTCATGGGCCTGGGAGTCCATCTGCTGCCGGTAGAAGGCAGCTATCTGGTCCAGGGTCATCAGTGCCTGGTTGCCGGGCAGGCATCCCCGGCCGTTGACCCCGTCGTCGCCTGCGGTCAGGAACCACAGGGCGCGCAGGCCGGAGGGTATCCGGACGCCGAGGTCGTGTTCCAGAGCGTTGACGGCGGCAGGGCCGGCACCGGCGCGGAGCGCGGCGTGGGATTCGGCGGCGTCGGCCTGGAGCCGGCGGGTGATGCGCTGCCAGGCATCGGCGATCTCCCGTCCGGTGACCGCGTCGGCTACAGGGTCGGCCTCCTGCTCCTGGTCTTGTTCCCGGACGTCCGCGGCGGGCTCGGCGCCGGGGGCCAGGTTCACGTACCGGATCTCGATCCGGTCGGGCTCCCGGATGTAGCCGACGGCCAGATCGGGACAGTCCTCGAACACGTCGCCGTCGACCGTCACGGTGAGGATGCCGGGCAGATCCGAGGGCCGGCCCCTGTCCGGATCGTCGGCCAACTGGCCGGCCAGAACCTTCAGGGCGTAGCGGACGCCGGCGCCGAGTTGGGGGGCGGTTTCGCACACGTGCGCGGAAATCTCGACGTTCACGGCCTGGTACTCCTCGCTGGTGGGATGCGGGAAGGTGCCCCTCGTACAGTAGGACGCCCGCACCCACCAGCGGTTGGTGCAGCGGGCCGCGCACTCTGGCGGCCGCAAACCCCGGACACCGGCTCGCGGCCCAGGTCCTGAAATTCCCTTGCGCCTGTCGGCCCTCACGTCTTGGGTGTTCCCATCGGTCGACCGAGGGACGGGGCGCGATCCATGGAGCAGCCACAGCGGTTGGAGCAGCGGTTTCTGGGCGGGACGGGGCTGCGCGTCAGCGAACTGTGCCTGGGCACCATGACGTTCGGCGGCAGCGCGGACGAGGCGGTGTCACACCGCATGCTGGACGCGTTCACGGAGGCGGGCGGCACGTTCATCGACACGGCCGACATCTACGGCGCCGGTGCGTCCGAAGAGGTCCTGGGCCGCTGGCTCAAGAACCGCGGGAACCGCGACGAACTCGTCATCGCCACCAAAGTGTTCGGTTCGATGGGAGAGGGCGGGGGGAACGGGTCGGGCCTGAGCCGCAAGCACATCCTGACGGCCGTCGAAGGCAGTCTGCGCCGCCTCGGCACGGACTACATCGACCTGTACCAGACGCACATGTGGGACGTGGAGACACCGATCGAGGAGACCCTCTCGACGCTGGACACGCTCGTACGGGACGGCAAGGTGCGCTATCTGGGAGCGAGCAGCGTGACGCCGTCGCAGTTGCAGAAGGCGCTCGATGTGGCACGGTTCCACCGCTGGGAGCCGTTCGTCTGTCTGCAGCCGCTCTACAACCTCCTGGCACGCGAACTGGAGTGGGAACTGCTTCCGTTGAGCGAGGCGGAGGGTGTCGGTGTGATCCCGTGGAGCCCGCTGCAGGGCGGCTGGCTTTCGGGCAAGTACCGGCGCGGCATGACGGCCGCGCCCGCGGGCTCACGCGAGGCCGCCGTACAGGAACAGCAGGGCAGGGAGAGCTGGCGGGACCGGGACACCGAGGAGACGTGGGGGGTCGTGGACGCGGTGCTCGCGGTCGCCGACGAGACCGGGCGCACCCCGGCCCAGGTGGCACTGCGCTGGCTGCTGCAGCGTCCGGGCGTGACGGCCCCGATCATCGGGGCGCGCACCCTGGAGCAGTTGACGGACAACCTGGGCGCGTGCGGCTGGGAGCTGACCCCGGAACAGGAGGCGCGCCTGACAGCGGCGAGCCGGCGTCCGCTGCCGCACCCGTACGACGTGCTGGCCCGCCCCAGGGAGCGCTCGCGCCCGTCCCGCCGGAGCTGAGGCCCGCCGGCATCGCGGGACCGGGAGCCCGCCCCGCAGCGCCGGGCGGGTTCCCGGCGTCCGGAACGGCACCTCGCCGCGTTGTCGAAAGCCGCCGCCCGACGCCGACCGCCGCGTCCTCGCGCGTCGGCCGCGACGCTCAGGACCGCGTCGATGCATCAGCTCCTGCCCGGTGTCCGGGCGCTTCGACCCGCAGTACGATCAGCAGCGCCGAGGCGAGCAACACGACGCCGGAGATGGCGAATACGGTGACGGCGCCGCCGATGCCGAACATCACACCGCCCGCGGCGGCCCCGCCGGCGATGGCGGACTGCACGCCCACCACCACGAGCCCGCCCGCGCTTTCCGCCTGGTCGGGAACCATGCGAGTCGCCCAGTTCGACCATGCCACCGACACGCCGCCGAAGGCCAGGCCCCAGAGGACCACCAGAGCCACGTATCCCACTCGTCCAGCGGGAAGCAGCGCCAGGCCCAGTGCCGCGACGCCCATCAGCGCCGGCGTCAGTGTCAACGTCAGGCGCAGGCTGATCTCCAGAAGCCATCCGGCCACCAGCGTGCCCGCGAAGTTCGCCACTCCGAAGACGAACAACAGCAGTGCCAGCTCATCGACGTCGACTTTCACCACGTTTTCCAGCGCGGGCCGGATATACGTGAACAGCGCGTAGTGCCCGATGTGGACGAGCAGCATCCCCGCGATGCCCACCCCGAATCCCGGACGGCGCAGTACTTCCCACAACGTGCCCAGCCGTGCCGTGCCCCGGGGTGCCATCCGGGGCAGCGCGAACCACTGGAACACCAACGTGACGACTCCGAGCGCGGCCGCCGCCAGGAAGGTGCTGCGCCAACCGGACAGCTCGCCGAGGTAGCTGCCGAGCGGCACCGCCACGACGGTCGCCACCGCGATGCCACTGAAGATGACCGACACCGCACGCGGGACCAGAGCCGCGGGCACCAGGCGCATCGCCACCGCCGCCGCCATGCTCCAGAAGCCACCGAGTGCGACACCCAGCAGGACGCGCATCAGCAACAGCACGGTCATGTCGGCGGCCACGGCCACCAGCAGATTGGACACGATCATCAGGACCGTGAAGCCGAGCAGCACGATCCTTCGGTCGATCCTCCGGGTGAGGCTCGCCGTCAACAATCCGGAAAGCATCGCCGCCACCGCGGTGACGGTCACCGCCTGGCCCGCCAGAGCTTCGGACACTCCCAGGTCGGCGGCCATCGGAGTCAACAAGCTGGTCGGCAGATACTCCGCCGTCAGCAACCCGAAAACACCCATCGCCAGCGAGAACACCGCCGCCCAGGACGATGAGGCCGGTTCGGGCGGTACCCGTTCCGCGTCGGCCGCTTTGCCAGGATCGGCATCGGGCACGGTGGCGCACATATCACTACTCAACTTTTTGCTTCTCCTGCTCATCGCGTGAGACGTTGAAGTCAAACCTAAAGGCGAATTTCAGGATGAGCTATGACGGAAAGTCCACGATATTTGACCGAAACCCCGGGCGGGACGGCCGCGGGGCAGTTCGCCCTGTCGTCCGACCTCATCAGCGAACTGCTGACCAGCATGCGGCTGCGCGGTGTGCGGTACCGCCGCGTCCATGTCGGCCCGCGGTTCGGCCTCCATTTCGACGCCGAGCCAGGACGCGCCTCTTTCCACTTCCTCGCCGTCGGCTCCGCCGTCCTGCGCACCGAGGACGGAACGGTCCACGCGCTCTCGGCCGGTAACGCCGTGTTCATGCCCCACGGCGAGTCCCATCACCTGCTCTCCGGTCCGGACGTACCGGCCCGGGGCATGGACAGTTTCGATACGGTCCCACTAGGCGACACGGTGGGTGACGTGGATGCCTGCCCGAGCGCCGCCCCGACCCCCAGCGCGATCCTCTTCACCGGCTCCATGGAGTTCGACCTCGGCGGAATGCAGGGCATCAGCCAGTTGATGCCCGATGTCATCGTGGTCGATGCCGAAGGAAAGCGTTACCCGGGGCTCATGCCGATCCTCACGTCCATGAGGCGCGAAGTCTGCTCCGCGCGCGTGGGCTTCGCCGGCATCCTCGCCCGTCTGGCCGAAGTGGCGGCGGCCATGATCGTGCGGGGCTGGATCGAATGCGGATGCGACAACACCTCCGGCCTCGTGGCCGCGTTGCGCGACCCCCGCCTGGCGCGCGCCATCCTGGCCCTGCACAGGCAGCCCGGGCATCACTGGACCGTGGCGGAGCTGGCAGCGGAGTGTCATGTCTCCCGGTCCGTCTTCGCGGACCGGTTCCAGACGACGATCGGCATGCCGCCCCTCCGCTACGCCACGGAGCTGCGGATGCTCCTCGCCGGCCAGTGGCTGGCCCAGGACACAGCGCCGATCCAGTCCGTGGCGCAACGCCTCGGCTACACCTCTCAGGCCGCTTTCAGCCGCGCCTTCAAACGCGTCACCGGCCTGCCGCCCGGCGCGAGCAGAGACACCCCACCGACGCCGTCCCGGCCGGGGCTTCCCGGTGAGGACTCCCGGCCGAGGCAGGCCGCCGCACCGGGTCCGCAAGCCCCGAACTCCTGACGCTCCTACGGCAGCAGCCCCGCCCGGCGCGCCGCCACCACCGCTTCCAGCCGCGTGTGCGCGCCCAGCTTGCGCATCGCCGACCGGAGATAGCCCTTCACCGTCTCCGGGCGCAGCCCCAGCAGTTCGGCCGTCTTCGCGTTGGTCGAGCCCGCCGCGACGCAGGCCAGTACGTCCGTCTCGCGTGGCGCCAGCGCCATCGGCGGCGGCTGACCGCGCCGGGGGCCCGCGGGGCCGGCCGCGCCCGCGAGACGGCCGCAGACGGTGAGCAGTTCCTCGCGCAGCTCCGTGTCGAGTATCCGGGGCGCCAGGGCCCGCAGTGCGCTGTGGGCCGCGCGGACCTCTTCCCAGGCGTCCGGGCCCGCCGGCAGCTCCCGGGTCGCCGAGAGGAGCCGCCGCACCTCGTCCCGTACGACCAGGGCCTGTTCCACGTCGCGCGCGGCGGCCACCGCGGCGTCGAAGGTGCGTTCGCCGATCGGCAGGGCGCTGCGCAGGGCCCCGTACAGGACGCCGCGCACCTTGCGCCGTACGACCACCGGCACCGCCAGCACCGAGCGCAGGCCCTCCGCCGCCACCGCCGCGTCGTACTCGTGGCTGATGTGGCGGGCCACCGCGTAGTCCGTCACCGCGCAGGGCCGCGACAGCGCCATGGACTTGCCGCCCAGGCCGTTGCCCGAGGAGATCGCCAGGGTGCGCAGCGCGCCGGTCGCCGTGCCGTTCAGCTCGGCGATCCGCAGGTGCCCCGACTCGGGCAGGAGCCCGCCGAAGGCGACGGGCAGCCCGGTCGTCCTGCGCAGCCGCCCCAGCGCGGCCCGCATCTCCACCGCCTCGGCCACCTCGGCCGCGCCGGTCGGCCGGGCAGCTCCGTCCCTGCCCTCTTCGGCCATCCCATTTCCTTCCGCCCGCGTCGCCACCCCCCCGTCCGGGGGTGGTGAGACCTGCGCCACTGGTTACACGATGTTAGTGAACGGTCCCGCGATAAGGAGGACATATGACGGCAAGGACACCGACCGGGCGCCCAGGTCCGCCCGGTGACACCGTGACCGACCGGTTCCGGGCCGCCAGGGACTTCCTCCTCGCGCACCGCGAGGACTACGCGACGGCGTACGAGGGGTTCACCTGGCCGCGCCCCGACCGCTTCAACTGGGCGCTCGACTGGTTCGACCGGATCGCCGAGGGCCCGGACGGACGGGGCAACGACCGGCTCGCCCTGCACATCGTCGAGGAGGACGGCAGCCGCACCCGCGTCACGTACGCGGAGATGGCCGCCCGCTCCAACCGGACGGCGAACTGGCTGCGTGAGCGCGGGGTGCGGGCCGAGGACCGGATCGTCGTGATGCTCGGCAACCAGGCCGAGCTGTGGGAGACCGCCCTCGCCGCGATGAAGCTGCGCGCCGTCGTCATCCCCGCCACCCCCCTCCTCGGCACCGCCGACCTGCGGGACCGGATCGAACGCGGCCGGGCCGCCCATGTGATCGTCCGAGCCGGGGACACCGGCAAGTTCGCGGACATCCCCGGCCGCTTCACCCGGATCGCCGTGGGCGGCGCCCCCGAGGGCTGGCACGCGTACGAGGACGCCCGCGACCGGTCGGCCGTCTTCGAGCCGGACGGGGTCACCCACGCGGACGACCCGCTGATGCTCTACTTCACCTCCGGGACCACCGCCCGCCCCAAGCTCGTCGAGCACACCCATGTCTCGTACCCGGTCGGCCATCTCGCGACGATGTACTGGATCGGGCTGCGGCCGGGCGACGTCCATCTCAACATCGCGTCGCCGGGCTGGGCCAAGCACGCCTGGTCGAATCTCTTCGCGCCGTGGAACGCCGAGGCCACCGTCTTCCTCCTCAACTACACCCGATTCGACCCCGCCCGGCTGATGGCGGAGATGGACGGCGCGGGCGTCACCAGCTTCTGCGCCCCGCCCACCGTCTGGCGGATGCTGATCCAGGCCGACCTCTCGCTGCTGCGCACCCCGCCGCGCGAGGCCGTCGCGGCGGGCGAACCGCTCAACCCCGAGGTGATCGAGACCGTACGCCGCGAGTGGGGGGTGACGGTCAGGGACGGCTTCGGCCAGACGGAGACGGCCGTCCAGGTCGCCAACTCGCCAGGACAGCTCCTCAAGGCGGGATCCATGGGGCGGCCGACGCCCGGCTTCAAGGTCGAGCTGCTGGACCCGGTCACCGGCGAACCGGGCGTCGCCGAGGGCGAGATCTGCCTCGACCTCGCCGCCCACCCGGTCGGCCTGATGACCGGCTACCACGGCGAGCCGGACCGTACGGCGGAGGCGATGGCCGGCGGCTACTACCGCACCGGTGACATCGGGGCGCGCGACGCCGACGGTTACATCACCTATGTCGGCCGCTCGGACGACGTCTTCAAGGCGTCCGACTACAAGATCTCGCCGTTCGAGCTGGAGAGCGCGCTGCTGGAGCACGAAGCGGTCGCCGAGGCCGCCGTAGTCCCCGCGCCCGACCCGCTGCGGCTGGCCGTGCCCAAGGCGTACGTGGTCCTCGCCGAGGGGTGGCAGCCGGGCCCGGACACGGCCAAGGTGCTCTTCGCCCACTCGCGCGCGCTGCTCGCGCCGTACAAGCGGATCCGCAAGCTGGAGTTCGCCGAGTTGCCCAAGACCGTGTCGGGGAAGATCCGCCGCATCGAGCTGCGTGAGCGGACGGCCGGGGGCTCCGGCGCCGAGTACGACGAGGGGGAGCTGCGATGACGGAGCGGCCGGCACGGTCGTACACGCACGGTACGGGGACGACGGAACTGCTGGACGACACCATCGGCGCCGGCCTGGACCGGATGGTCGCCGCCTTCCCCGACCGGGAGGCGCTGGTCGACGTGGCGTCGGGGCGGCGCTGGACCTACCGGGAGTTCGGCGTGGCGGTCGGGACGCTGGCGCGGGCGCTGCTCGGGCACGGGGTGGCCAAGGGCGACCGGGTCGGGATCTGGGCCGTCAACTGCCCCGAGTGGGTGCTCGTGCAGTACGCGACGGCGCGGATCGGCGCGATCATGGTGAACATCAACCCGGCCTACCGCGCGCACGAGACGGAGTTCGTCCTCAACCAGTCCGGGATCTCGGTGCTGTTCGCGTCCCTCGCCCACCGCACCAGCGACTACCGCGCCCTCGTCGACCAGGTGCGCGGACGCTGCCCCGAACTGCGCTCCGTGCACTACATCGGTGATCCGAGCTGGGACGAACTGCTCGACAAGGCGGGCGAGGTGACGGAGGAGCGGCTCCGGGAGCGGGAGGACGGACTCTCCTGCGACGACCCGATCAACATCCAGTACACCTCGGGCACCACCGGCTTCCCCAAGGGAGCGACGCTCTCCCACCACAACATCCTCAACAACGGCTATTTCGTGGGGGAGACGGTCGGCTACACCGAGCAGGACCGGGTCTGTCTGCCCGTGCCGTTCTACCACTGCTTCGGCATGGTGATGGGCAACCTCGGAGCCCTCTCGCACGGCGCGTGCGTCGTCATCCCCGCGCCGTCGTTCGACGCCGCCGCGACCCTCGACGCGGTCCAGCGGGAGCGCTGCACCTCGCTCTACGGCGTACCGACGATGTTCCTGGCCGAGCTGGACCTGCCCGGTTTCGCCGCGTACGACCTGTCGTCCCTGCGCACCGGGATCATGGCGGGCTCGCCCTGCCCGGTCGAGGTGATGAAGCGGGTCGTCGGCGAGATGAACATGCGGGAGGTGTCCATCTGTTACGGCATGACCGAGACCTCACCGGTCTCCCTGCAGACCCGGCGCGACGACGACCTGGAGCGCCGTACGGGCACGGTCGGGCGGGCGCTGCCGCACATCGAGGTCAAGGTGATCGACCCGGCGACCGGGGTGACGCTGCCGCGCGGCGTGCCGGGGGAGCTGTGCACCCGTGGCTACAGCGTGATGCTCGGCTACTGGAACGAGCCGGAGCGCACGGCCGAGGTGATCGACGCCGGGCGCTGGATGCACACCGGCGATCTCGCGGTGATCAGGGAGGACGGTTACGCGCAGATCGTCGGCCGGATCAAGGACCTGATCATCAGGGGCGGCGAGAACGTCTATCCGCGCGAGATCGAGGAGTTCCTGTACGGCCATCCCAAGGTCGCCGACATACAGGTGATCGGGGTCCCCGACGCGAAGTACGGCGAGGAGATCGTGGCCTGTGTGATCCCGCGCGACCCGGCGGACCCGCCGTCGCCGGACGAGATCGTGGCGTACTGCCGGGAACGGCTCGCGCACTACAAGATCCCGCGCCAGGTGGAGATGGTGGACGGCTTCCCGATGACGGTCAGCGGGAAGGTCAGGAAGAACGAGCTGCGGGAGCGCTTCTCGGCCTGAGCCCCCGCGTCCCGCTCAGGGCCGCCGGGGTGGTGCCGGGAGCGCGCGGCGCATGCAGACCCGGGGCCAGCGGTCGAGTCCGTGCGCGGCCTCCGTACGGCGGATCTCCCGTAGCCCGTCGGTGAGCTGGTCCTCGGTGAGGGCGCGGAAGCCGAGGCGCGCGTAGTACGGGGCGTTCCAGGGCACGTCGGCGAAGGCCGTGAGGGTGAGGGCCGTGAATCCGTCGCCTGCGGCCCGCCCGGCCAGGTGGTCGATCAGCGCCCGGCCGATACCGAGGCGGGCGGCGTCCGGACACACCGACACCTGCTCGACATGGGCGGCGCCGTCGACCGGGTCGTGGAGCAGGTACGCGACGGGCGGCCCGCCGCGTACGGTCTCGGCCACCCAGGCACGGCCGGTGCTCCGGTAGCGCTCCAGCGCGGCGAGGGCGGGCGGCGCGTCGTCGGCGACGGCGGCCATGCCCAGGGCGCGGAACGGCTCGCCCGCCGCCGCCTCGATGTCCTGGAGGACGGGCAGGTCGGCCAGGGTGGCGGGGCGGATGAGCGTCGGGCGCACGAACGTGGGGCGGTGGGGCATGGAGCGAGTATGACCGGCGCCCGGCCCACGCGGCGCGCGGATTTCCCGTGGTCACGCCCCGGCCGAGACCAGTTCGTCCGCCGGTCCGTTCACCGGCTTCGGGGAGCCCGTGAGGTCCATGACGAAGAGCGGCAGCCCGAGGTCGTCGGCGCGGGCGCGGGCATCGTCCGCGTACCCCGCCAGGGAGAAGTAGACGCTCACCGCCGACGCGTTGAGCCCGTTGAGCCAGAGGCATTCGACGGAGCGCACGGACGCCGGGCTCATGGTCGGGTCGACCTGGGCGATCACATCGGGGCCGCGCAGATCGATGCCGGACGCGGGCCGCTCGTCCGCCTGGACGACGCTCTTGAAGCCCAGCCAGCGCAGATAGAGCCCGGCCGCGGTCACCGCGTCGTGCGACGTACGGATCGTCAGCGGGCGGAAGACCGGGCGGGGCGAGGCGGCGGTCCTGGGCAGCGGGATATGGGCGGGCCGCCCGGGGACCCCGTCCGGAGCGGGCGGTTCGGGACGCTCGGCCCGGTCCCGCCGTTCGAAGTGACCGTCCCGCCAGGCCTGTTCGGCGGGTTCCTCGACGAGCGTGCTCCGTACGGGAATCCGCAGCACCGCACCGCACGGGCAGCCCAGCTCGGGCCGTGGCTGCTCGCACACGCTCCCGCACTCGTCGCAGCGGACCGTCACCCACTCGTCCTCCCACGTGCGGTGGGTGACGGGCTCCACCGGCGCGCCCGCGGCGAGCGGCGGCGCCACCGGAGCCCCGCACACACAGGGGTGGACCGACGCCGTGAAGGTGTGACCACTGCCGCAGGACGGACAGCGCACCGGAACGCTCTCACCCATCACGACCCCCTCCGTTCGATTGCGCTCAGTGTTCCATCGTCCACCAAGAGCGAGGCGACGGGGAGAGGCTTCGGCCATCCCTTACGTGAGGGGCGACCGTACGGGGCGGAGCGGCGCCGGGGTGAAACCGGGGCGAGGACCGGGCGGTGCGGGGTGGTGCCGGGCGGCGGCGGTGCCGGGCGCGACCGTACGAGTGTCGGCGCCGCCGCCGCCCGGGGCTCAGGGGGCCCGGTGCGGGATCAGCGGGTGAGCCAGCCGAAGGACTCGGCGCTCGGGCGGTCACCCGGCTTGTACTCCAGGCCGATCCAGCCGTCGTAACCGGCCTTGCGCAGCCGGCCGGTCAGCTCCTCCAGGGGGAGTGTCCCGGTACCCGGCGCGCCGCGCCCCGGGTTGTCCGCGATCTGTACGTGGCCGGTCCGGTCGGCGTACCGGTCGATCACCTCGGCCAGGTCCGCGCCGTTCATCGACAGGTGGTAGAGGTCCAGCAGGAAGGCGGCGTTGCCGAGGCCCGTGGCCGCGTTGACCCGGTCCGCGACCTCGACGGCGGAGGCGGCGCTGACCAGCGGGTAGTCCGGAGACTCGGGCCGGTTGAGCGCCTCGATCAGCAGCAGCGCCCCGGCATCGTGGGCCGCGCGGGCGGCCGGCACCAGATTCTCCAGGGCCAGGGCGTCCTGGACCGCCGGGTCCACACCGGGGACGCGGTTCCCGTACAGCGCGTTGAGCGCCGTGCACCCCGTGGCGGCGGCGAACTCGGCGGCGACCTCCACGTTGGCGCGGAACCGCTCGGACTCCTCACCGGGTACGGAGAGCGCGCCCCGGTCGGGTCCCGGCAGCAGCCCGGCGTAGAAGTTCAGCCCCACCAGCCGGGTGCCCGCGTCCTCCAGGGCCGCGCGCAGGTCGTCGAGGGCGGCGCGCGGCGGGGTGGGCGTGTCGGTCCACGGCCACCACAGCTCGACCGCGGTGAAGCCCGCGGCCGCGGCGGCGGCGGGCCGTTCCAGCAGGGGCAGTTCGGTGAAGAGGATGGACAGATTCACATCGAATCGCTGCTCTGAGCCGCGCCAGGGCGGGGAGACATAGGCCATGGGGAGTCCACCTCTATTTCCGCATAGTGAAAATCCTTTTCTGCTTTACGGAATATTGCCCGCTGGGCTTCCACGCTGTCAAGGAAACAGTTGTCAAGGAAACAAGAGACGGAGACCTCGGTGGCCTATCAGCAGCCGGTGCTGGACGACCTCGACCGGCAGATCCTCGCGGCGCTCGTCGCGAACGCGCGCACCAGCTTCACGGAGATCGGCCAGTCGATCGGGCTCTCGGCCCCCGCGGTGAAACGGCGCGTCGACCGGATGCGCGAGGCCGAGGTGATCACCGGCTTCACCACGATCGTGCGGCCGGCGGCCCTCGGCTGGCGTACGGAGGCGTACGTCGAGGTGTTCTGCGACGGGGCCGGACCGCCCCGGCGCCTCGCCGAGGTCGCGCGCACCTACCCCGAGGTGGTGGCCGCGGTGACCGTGACCGGCGGGGCGGACGCCCTGCTGCACATCAGGGCCGCCGACATCGACCACTTCGAGGCGGTGCTGGAGCGGATCAGGGCCGAACCGTTCGTCACCCGCACCAACAGCTTCATCGCCCTGACCCATCTGCTGCCCAACAGTCCCGAGGCCGGCAGCCCCGGCACCTCGCCCGACGAGGCGAACAGCCGCTGAAGGCCGCCCCCGCGCCGGTCGGCCTCCCCGCACTCCGCGAGGCGGGCGGCGGGGCGAAGCGCCGTACCCCGGAGCCGCGCGGCGCACCCCCGCCCCGCCGCCTACGGAGCTGGCGGCCGCCCGTCACGAGCCCGCGGGGCCGTCCTCCGCCAGCACCCGCTCGGCCACCTTGAACGCCGCGTGTGCGGCGGGGACACCGCAGTGGACCGCGGACTGGAGCAGCACCGCGCCGATCTCGTCCCGCGTCAGCCCGTTACGGCCGGCGGCCCGTACGTGCGGCGCCAGTTCGTCGTGGTGGCCGCGCGCCACCAACGCCGTCAGGGTGATCATGCTGCGTTCGCGCCGGGTGAGGGTCGGATCGGTCCAGATCTCCCCCCACGCGTAGCGGGAGACCAGGTCCTGGAAGCGCGCCGTGAACGCGGTGGTCCCGGCCTGCGCCCGCGTCACGTGCGTGTCGCCCAGCACCTCACGGCGGACCCGCGCCCCGCTCGCCGGCGCACCGTCGAGATGCGTCCGCAAGGCGGCGGTCACGGCCTCCGGCTGCTCGGCGGGCGCCAGATGCGCGGCGTGCGGCAGTTCGACCAGCGTGGCGCCCGGCACCCCGTCGGCGATCTCCCGCGAGTGCGGGGGCGGGGCCGCCGGGTCCTCCCGGCCCGCGACGACCAGGGTCGGCGCGGTGACGGTGGGGAGCAGGCCGCCGATGTCGTACGAGGCCAGCGCGTCGCAGCAGGCGGCGTACCCCGCGGGGTCGGCGCCGCGTACGTCGTCGACCAGCGCCGCCACGGTGAACCCCGGGGTGAACCAGCGGCTCGGCGACGCCTCCGCGATCCCGGCCATCCCCTCCCGGCGCGCGAGGGCGGCCCGCTCCTCCCACGGCCCCGCCGCGCCGAAGTGCGCGGAGGAGCAGATCACCGCCAGGCTCGTCACCCGCTCCGGGGCGTGCGTGGCGAGATGCAGTCCGACGGCGCCGCCGAGGGAGACCCCGGCGTACGCGAACCGGTCGAGGGAGAGCGAGTCCGCGAGCGCCAGTACGAGGCCGGCGAGATCCGCGACCGTCGCCCCGGGGCCGATCAGCGCGGCGTCGGAGCCGCCGTGGCCCGGCAGGTCCCACCGTACGACCCGGTGGGAGACGGCGAGTTCGGGCGCGACGCCGTCCCAGAGGGCCAGCGAGGTGCCGAGCGAGGGGCCCAGCAGCAGCGGGGGAGCGGAGGCGGGCCCCTCCACGAGGTGGTGCAGCGCCGCGGTGGTCGCCGCGGTCGTCCCGTTCTTGTCCGAGGTGGTCAACGTCGCTCCAGGGCGCGGTCGGTGAGGGATCCGGCGCAGCCGGTGTACCGGGTGGGATCGGTGAGTTCGTCGAGATCCAGCTCTTCGGCATCCAGCTCTTCGAGGTCCGGCTCGTCCGCGAGCACCGCGGTGAGGACGGCGGCGAGCGTCGCGGGCCCGGTACGGGTACGACGCGCGGCCTCGGTGAGCAGAGCCTTCGCACGGGCCCGGCCGACGAGCGGCGCGAGCACCGCCGACAGCCGCTCCGAGACGATCAACCCGTCGGTGAGGCAGAGGTGTTCACGCATCACCACGGCGTGGACCCGCAGCCCTTCCGCGAGTTCCGCCGCGTCCCGCGCCGCGCCGCCGGCCAGGCGGAGCAGATCGCGCAGCGGCTCCCACTCGGCGTGCCAGGCGCCCGCGGGCCGTTCGTCCTCGGCGGCCATCGAGCCGAGGAGCGTCGCTGCGAGGGCGGGGGCGCGCCGGGCGGCGGCGGCCATCAGCGTGGCCCGTACCGGGTTCGCCTTGTGCGGCATGGCGGAGGAGCCGCCTCCCGCCCCCTCGGACACCTCGCCGATCTCGGTGCGGGAGAGCGTGAGGACATCGGCGGCCGGCTTGCCGAGCGCGCCCGCCGTGAAGGCGAGGGCGGCGCCGAGATCCGCGACGGGGGTACGGAGGGTGTGCCAGGGCAACGCCGGTTCCGCCAGGCCCAGTTCACCGGCGAAGGCGGCCGGCAGTCGCAGTGCGGCCCCCGCCGCGTCCCAGGGACGCTCGCCGACCCCCGGGACGAACGCCTCCAGGGCCCGCTCGTCGAAGCCGTACGCCTCGAAGGCCGCCAACGTACCCGCCGCGCCGCCCAGTTGAGCGGGGAGGGTGGCGCGGACCGCGCGCAGCCGGTCGCGGGCGTCGAGCACCAGGCTCCGCCAGCCCGCGGCCTTCAGCCCGAAGGTCGTCGGGACCGCGTGCTGGGTCAGTGTGCGGCCAGGCATCACCGTGTCACGGTGTTCGGCCGCCAGCCGCGCCAGCGCCCGTTCGGTACGGTCCAGATCCGCCAGGACCGGCTCCAGCGTCCGCACGGCCACCAGCATCGCCGCGGTGTCCAGGATGTCCTGGCTGGTCGCGCCCCGGTGGACGTACGGCGCGAACGCGGGCGGCAGCGTGGCGGTGAGGGCGGCCACCAGCGGTATCACCGGATTGCCGCCGTCGCGGGCGCGCAGCGCGAGATCCCGGGTGTCGAGGCGCACCGCGTCGCACGCCGCGCCCACCGCACGCGCCGCCTCCGCCGGGGCCAGACCCAGCGCCGCCTGGGCGCGGGTCAGCGCGGCCTCCGCGTCCAGCATCGCCCGGAGGAAAGCCGTGTCGCCGGTGGCGGCCTCGGCGCGGCAGCCGGCCCGGCCCGGGGCGAGCAGCCCGGTGTCCAGCGGGCCGGTGTCCAGCGGGCTGCTGGACACCGGCCCGGTGCCGCCGGTGCCGGGTGTGTCGGTGCCGGGTGTGTCGTTCAGGCTCACCGGAACTCCAGAAAGACCGTCTCCCCTTCGCCCTGAAGGCGGATGTCGAAACGGTACGCGCGCGACGAGCCGGACTCGGGAGCGGCGATCAGCGTGGCGCGCCGCCCGGCGTCCAGCGAGGTCAGCAGCGCGTCGCCGGTGTCCTCCAGATAGGCGCGGGTGCAGAGGTGGTGGAGCAGGCCACGGGCGAAGACCGCGACGCTGATGTAGGGGACGCCGCCCGGCGGCAGCGTACGAACCGCCCAGTGGCCGTCGGCGTCGGTCGGGACGCGCCCGAAGCCGGTGAAGTCGACCCCGTTGCGGCCGACGACCCGGCCGGTGACCGGGTCGTGGCGCAGCGATCCCGGCTTCCCGGCGCGCGAGCCGTCGGGGGCGGGCTGCCAGGTCTCGACGATCGCGTCGGGGACGGGGTGGCCGGCGCCGTCGTACACGTGTCCGTGCAGGGTGAGGGTGTCGGGGTGACCGGCCGGGGCGATGTCGCCGCCGCCTTCGAAGGGCAGGGCGTACCCGTAGAACGGCCCGACCGTCTGGGACGGCGTCGGACCGAAGGACCCGGACCCGGACCCGGATGTGTGGGTGGACGTGGACATCAGCGGTCGCCGCCTTCCTCGAAGAGCGTGGCGGACGGGCCGTCCAGGACGATGTCCCAGCGGTAGCCGAGGGACCGTTCGGGGACCGACAGCTCATGGTCGTACGCCGCAACCAGCCGGTCCCGCGCCGACGCGTCGGCCACCGACTGGAGGACCGGGTCGTAGGGGAGGACCGGGTCGCCGGGGAAGTACATCTGGGTGACCAGGCGCTGGCTGAACGCCGTACCGAAGAGCGAGAAGTGGAGGTGCGCGGGGCGCCAGGCGTTGACGTGGTTGCGCCACGGGTACGCACCGGGCTTGACCGTGGTGAACCGGTAGCCCCCCTGGTCGTCCGTCAGGCACCGCCCGAACCCGGTGAAGTGGGGGTCCAGCGGCGCCGGGTGCTGGTCGAGCTGGTGCGCGTACCGGCCGGAGGCGTTGGCCTGCCACAGCTCCACGAGCTGACCGCGTACGGGCCGCCCCGCCCGGTCGAGCACCCGGCCCGAGACGGTGATCCGCTCGCCGAGCGGCTCGCCCGGGTGCTGCCGCGTCAGGTCGTGGTCGAGGGCGGTGATGTCGGTGACACCGAACGCCGGCCCCGTCAGCTCCACGGCCTCCGGGTCCCGCAGCGGGATCAGCGGCTGTTTCGGATGGCGCAGACGGCTGCTGCGGTACGGCGGGTAGTCGCGCGGCGGATGGTGCCCGGCGGCGGACGACGCCCGCGCCTTCGCGACCTCGGCGTCGATCTCCCGCTGGCTCATTCCGTCGGGCAGAGGACGGCTCTTCACAGGACGGCTGTTCACAGGGCGGCTCCCCGGGGGCGAGGCAGGGCGGTACGGACCGCGGCGGCGGTCTTCCGGACGATCTCGGCGGCGGTGACACCCGGCGCGCACTCCACCAGCACCAGCCCGTCGGCGGTGACGTCGAGCACCCCGAGGTCGGTGATGATCCGGTTCACACACCTCTGGCCGGTCAGCGGGAGGGAGCACTCCTCCAGGATCTTCGGGCCGCCGTCCTTGGCGGTGTGCGTCATCACGACGATGACCGTGCGCGCGCCGTGGACCAGGTCCATCGCCCCGCCGATACCCGTGATCAGCTTGCCGGGGACGGCCCAGTTGGCGAGGTCCCCCCGGGCGGAGACCTGCATCGCGCCCAGCACGGCGACATCGATGTGGCCGCCGCGGATCATGCCGAAGGAGAGCGCGGAGTCGAAGTACGAGGCGCCGGGCAGGACGGTGACGGTCTCCTTGCCCGCGTTGATCAGATCAGGGTCGACCGCGTCCTCCGTGGGGTACGGGCCGACGCCGAGGACGCCGTTCTCCGACTCCAGGACCACTTCCACGCCGTCCGGGAGATGGTCGGGGATCAGCGTCGGCAGGCCGATGCCGAGATTGACGTAGGCGCCGTCCGGGAGTTCGCGCGCCGCCCGGGCGGCCATCTGCTCCCTCGTCCAGGTCATCGGCCACGCACCGTCCTCTTCTCGATCCCCTTGTCGGCGGCCTGCTCCGGGGTGAGTGCCACGACACGCCGGACGAAGATCCCCGGGAGGTGCACCTCGTCCGGCGGGATCCCGCCGGGCTCCACCAGCTCCTCCACCTCGGCGACGGTCACCCGGCCCGCCATGGCGGCGAGCGGGTTGAAGTTGCGGCTGGACTTGCCGAAGACCAGATTTCCGTGCCGGTCGCCCTTCGCGGCGCGGACGAGCGCGAAGTCGGTACGGATGCCGCGCTCCAGCACGTACTCCGTACCGTCGAAGTCGCGCACCTCCTTGGCCGGTGACGCGAGCGCGACGCCGCCCCGGCCGTCGTACCGCCAGGGCAGTCCGCCCTCGGCGACCTGGGTGCCGACGCCGGCCGGGGTGTAGAAGGCGGGGATGCCGCAGCCGCCGGCCCGCAGCCGCTCGGCGAGGGTGCCCTGCGGGATCATCTCGACCTCGATCTCACCGGCCAGGTACTGCCGGGCGAACTCCTGGTTCGCCCCGATGTACGAACCGGTCACCCGCGCGATACGGCCCGCGGCCAGCAGCACGGCCAGCCCCGAGTCCAGCGCGCCGCAGTTGTTGGAGACCACGGCGAGATCGCGTACACCGCGTGCGTACACCGCCTTGATCAGTTCGTTCGGCACACCGCTCAGACCGAAGCCGCCCACGGCGAGCGACGCCCCGTCCGGAATGTCGGCCACAGCCTCCGCGGCGGTGGCGACCACCTTGTCCATTCGTGCGGCCCCTTCTCGTCGGGCGCTCCGTACCCGGCACAGCCGAACCCATCAAATGCTCAGGGCACTGACTATCTCTGCGAGATTTCACTCAAGCTGCCATCCGGCTCCACATCCGTCAAGAGCGGCGGCGGAGCGCCGATGGGCCGCGTATCGTTCAGTGCTCAGACGAAATCTCGCCGGGGGAGTGCCCGGCATCGCGCAGCCCGAGGAGCGCACATGGCCGCGGTGGATCTGACCACGCACCCCGGGCATCTCGCCCGCCGGCTCCAGCAGGCGCACTACCTGCTGTGGAACACGATGGTCTCCGAGGAGACCACCTCACCGCAGTTCGCCGTGCTCAACGCCCTCGTCGCCGAACCGGGCCTCGACCAGCGCACCGCCGGGGAACGGGTGGGCCTGGACCGCTCCACCATCGCCGAGGTGGTCACCCGGCTGAGCCGCCGCGGCCTCGTCGACAAGACGCGCGACCCGCGGGACGGCCGCCGCTTCATGCTGCGCCCCACCGACGAGGGGGAGCGGGCCCACCGCAAGCTGGCGCTCCGCGCGGCCCGGATGAACCAGGTCTTCCTCGGCCCCCTCTCACCCGCCGAGCAGGCCGTCTTCTTCGATCTGCTCCGGCGGGTCTCCGAGGCGGCGGAGAGCCTGCGCGACCCCGCGGAGCCCGTGGCGCGCTGAAGCCACCCCCCCCGTTCGGGGGACCGATCGAGGGTATGTCGGCTCCGTACCTGGTCGGAGCCCGTCGGGCCGCGCGCGAACCCTCCTGACAGAATGTCTCCCATGACTACCGAGAACGTATTCTTCGACATCACGATCAACGACGAGCCAGCCGGCCGGATCACCTTCCGCCTCTTCGACGACGTCGTCCCCAAGACCGCCCAGAACTTCCGCGAGCTGGCCACCGGTGAGCAGGGCTTCGGCTACGCCGGTTCCAGCTTCCACCGGGTCATCCCGGACTTCATGCTCCAGGGCGGCGACTTCACCGCCGGCAACGGCACCGGCGGCAAGAGCATCTACGGGAACAAGTTCGACGACGAGAACTTCAAGCTGAAGCACGACCGGCCGTTCCTGCTCTCCATGGCGAACGCGGGCCCGAACTCCAACGGCTCGCAGTTCTTCGTCACCACCGTGGTGACGTCGTGGCTGGACGGCAAGCACGTCGTCTTCGGCGAGGTCGTCGAGGGCCAGGACCTGGTCAGGAAGATCGAGTCCCTGGGCTCGCGCACCGGCTCGACCTCGGCGAAGATCACCATCTCCGCGTCCGGTGCCGTGCAGGGCGCGTAACGACTAAGGTCGTGTCCCAGTGCCTGGGGCACCCGAACGGCCGCAGCGACCCTCCAGGCTTTCCGGCGGTGGAGGCACGGTGCGCTTGAGAGTGGAGTTCACGACCGAACCCTTCGACCTCGACGAGGCGCCCGCCCACGCGGTGGTGGCCCGCGAGGTCGTCCAGGGGGCGCAGCTCGACGCGGTCGATGTCGGGCCGTTCGGCAACACCGTGGAGGGCCGCGCCGACACCGTGCTGGCGGCCGTGGACGCCCTCCTGCGCGAGTCGCTGGCGGCCGGTGCGACCCGGGTCTCGCTCCAGGTCAGTGTGATCGGGAGCGGTCCCGGGACCGCCGACCGCCCCGGAACCGGTCCCGGCCCTGGACCCGGGACCGGCCCTGGACCCGGGACCGCCGGGGAGCGCGACCGGTGAGCGGGCCGCTCGACCATCCCTTCGTCGCGGCGGTCAAACCGCTGGTCGACGCCATGGGCGGACAGCTTCTGGCGCCCGAGGAGGCGCAGCCGGACGATGTCGTCCTCGCCTGGGAGGGCGCGGACCTGCTGGCCGTACGGCTGCCCCAGCTCTCGGAGTCCCTGGACCACATCCTGGCGGCGCTGGAGCGCGGCCACGGCAGGCCCCTCGCCGAGCTGGACCGCAAGGCCAAGCAGTCCGTCGTACGGACCCTGGAGGCGCGCGGCGCCTTCGCCGTACGGCACGGAGTGGAGACGGTGGCGACCGCGCTCGGCGTCAGCCGCTTCACCGTCTACAACTACCTGAACTACGCCGATGAACAGCGGGCCGAGGCGCGCCGCGGAGCCCAGCGCCCGGCGTCGGACGGCTGACCCGGATACGGACGGCTGACCCCGCGTCCGTCAGTGGCCGACGCGGAAGGTGGCGTCCTGCCGCTCGGTGGTGGTGGAGACCGGGTCGATCCGCAGCACGTAGTCCGCGTGGCGGAGGTAGCGGGTCGGGTTGTTGTACGAGCGGAAGGACGACCAGCCGGCGTCCGCGAGACCCGCCGTACGGTAGAAGGTCGCGTCCGCCGCGAACGTCGACGTGCCGTCGCCCGCGTCCAGTTGGAGCTGGTAGTTGTAGTGCCGCAGGTAGTGGGCCGGGTAGTTGACCGACTGGAAGGAGACCCCGGCGCTGTCCGCGAGGCCGGGGACCAGCCTCCACTGGGAATCCGCGTACGGGTCGAAGGGATAGGCGTCGATACGGCCCACGTTGTTCGCGTGGCGGACGTAACGGGCCGGGAAGTTGTACGACTTGAGCCGGTTCCAGGCCGGGGCGCCCCACCGGGCCAGCAGGTTGTCGTACTCGGCCGCCGTGATCGTCGTGATGCCGCAGTGCTTGGAGTTGAGCGGCTGCGTATAGCTCTTCTGGTCGAGCGCGGTCCAGGTGCCGGCCGACAGGTTGGTGGACTGCCAGGCGTAGAAGACCCCGTTGGGGGTGTACGTGTCTCCCCAGAGGTACCAGGTGTTCGACGTCAGGGACGTGACGAGGGTCGGCGCCTCGGTGCCGCCCTGGGCGACGCCCGTGCTGAACTCGGTGAAGCTGCCCGGGTCGAGCGAGGTGGACCGCGCCCCCACCAGCGCCTGGTTCTTCTTGAAGTAGAGGTAGTTGACGCCGCCCACGCCGACGGCCATGTCCCCGTCGATCACGTCGTAGCCCGGGTCGAAGAAGACCTGCGGGGCCGAGGCGGTCAGGAAGTCGCTCGTGTAATTCACCATGATCACGTTGTGGCCGGTGCCGTTGACGGCGGAGTGGATGAGCGCGTACTGGCCGCGTCCGGCGTCCCAGAACGCCTCCGGCGCCCAGGAGTGCGTGTTCATGTCGTGCAGCTTGAGACGGTGGTACCCGGTGAAGGTGCGCAGATCGGTGGAGTTCCACACGTGCACGTACTGGCTGACGTAGCTCCAGTCGGTGCCCTTGAGGTCGGTGGCGAGGACGACGAAGGTGCCGTCCCGCTTGCGCAGGATGAACGGGTCGCGCAGGCCGAGCGCGCCCGAGGTGGGGGTGACCACGGGGTTGTTCTGGTTCAGCGGGATCCAGTTGAGCGAGTCCGTGCTGACGGCGAGATGGAGTCCGTAGTCGGTGCCGTCGCCGTTCGGGGACTCCGTGAAGTAGCACATCACGTACGCCGCGTCGGCGGCGTGGGCGGTGCCGGCGCCGAGGGTCAGCGCGCCGGTCATGGCCAGCGGGGTGGCGGCGGCCACGCCGAGGAAGAGACGGCGGGACGGGTGGGGGCTTGCGCTCATCGTGGTCTCCAGGTGGCGTACGGGAGCGGGGTGAGCGGCTGCGGCGTGCGGGGCCGTCGGGAGGTGAACCCGCGCAGCCGGGTCACTGGGTTGGCCGATATGTCGAACCTGGTTCGGGAAATCGGTCAGAAGGTAGAGGGTGGCCGTGTCCACGTCAATCGTTACGGCGGGGTGGCGCCGGACGCGGCGCCGGGCGCGGAACCGGCCGCAGCGTCGGACGCGCCGCCACGCGATATTTCAACAAAGTGTTGACGTTCTGTCGCGGAAAGCGTTAGCTGGGCGCAGCCCGCCCAGCACCGCGCACTGCCACGGAGGCTCCCCGTGACATCGGCACCACCCCCTGCCCCGGGCCTCACCCGGTTCAACAACACCCCCGACGGCATGGCGCTGGCCGCGCTGCGCGAGGTGTGCGCCGGCCCGGCATGGGGCGCGGCACTGCTCGCCCGGCGCCCGTACGCCACCGAGGGTGAACTGCTCGCCGCCGCCGACACCGCGACGGCGGAACTCACCGACGCGGAGCTGGCCGAGGCCATCGCCGGGCACCCGCCCATCGGCCGGCCGAAGCCGGGCGACCCCGTCTCGGCCCGGGAACAGCGCGCCATGGCCGGCGCCTCCGCGCCGCTCAAGGCCGAGCTGACCGAGCTGAACCTCGCCTACCAGGAGCGGTTCGGCCATGTCTTCCTGATCTGCGCGACCGGCGCCACCGCCGAGGAGATGCGGGACGCGCTGAAGACGAGGCTCGGCCACACACCGGAGCGGGAACGGGAGATCGCGCGCACCGAACTCGGCAGGATCAACCGCCTCCGCCTCTCCCGACTGGTGGCGGACCCGCAGGCACCGGACCCGGCTCCGGCCCCCGCGTCGGTCTCCACGCACATCCTGGACACCAGCGCCGGGCGCCCCGCCGCGGGAGTCGCCGTCACCCTCGCGGCCCGCACGGGTGACGAGACGGGCTCCGACGGTACGTGGATCGCCCTCGGCACCTCGGTGACCGGCCCCGACGGCCGCTGCGCGGACCTTCCGGCGCTGCCGCCGGGCACCACCCGCGTACGGCTCACCTTCGGGACCGGGCCGTACCTCGACCACGGGAAACAGGCCGAGGTGCAGCAGGACGCCCCCGCGCCACGGGACAGCGGTACGCCGTTCTTCCCGGAGGTGACGGTCACGTTCACCGTCACCCCGGGCGAGCACTATCACGTACCGCTGCTGCTCAATCCGTTCGGCTACTCCGTATACCGAGGGAGCTAGTGGCCACATGACCGACCTCTCCCGCCCGACGGGCCAGGCCCGCCCGGCGGTACTCGGCCAGAACCAGTACGGCAAGGCGGAGAACCGCGTCGTCCGGATCACCCGGGACGGCGCCACCCACCACATCAAGGACCTGAACGTCTCCGTCGCGCTCGAAGGCGACATGGACGACGTCCACTACTCGGGCTCCAACGCCCATGTCCTGCCGACCGACACCACCAAGAACACGGTGTACGCGTTCGCCAAGGAGTACGGCATCGAGTCGGCCGAGCGGTTCGGCATCCATCTCGCCCGGCACTTCGTGACCAGCCAGGAGCCGATCCACCGGGCGTGTGTCCGGATCGAGGAGTACGCCTGGGAGCGCATCGGGGCGGCCGAGGACGGTCCGGGCGACGAGCCCCGGCACTCGTTCGTCCGCCGGGGCCAGGAGACACGCGTCGCCCGGATCACCTTCGACGGCGAGAGCTGGCAGGTCGTCTCGGGCCTCAAGGACCTGACCGTGCTGAACTCGACCCACTCCGAGTTCCGGGGTTACGCCAAGGACAAGTACACGACGCTCAAGGAGTCCTACGACCGGATCCTCGCCACCGACGTCTCCGCGCGGTGGCGTTACGGCTGGACGGGCGGCGAGGAGTCCATGCCGGAGTGGGACACCTCGTACGCGCGGGCCAAGGAGCACATCCTCCGGGCCTTCGCCGAGACGTACTCCCTCTCCCTCCAGCAGACCCTGTACCAGATGGGCGCGCGGGTCATCGACCACCGTGCCGAGATCGACGAGATCCGCTTCGCGCTGCCGAACAAGCACCACTTCCTGGCCGATCTGTCGCCCTTCGGGCTGACCAACGACACCGGCGACGGGGCGGTCTACCTCGCGGCGGACCGGCCGTACGGCCTGATCGAGGCCACCGTTCTGCGGGACGGGGCGGAGCCGGGCATACCGGCGGAGCTGACCCACCTGTGAGCCCGTGCGCGCGTCCGCTCCCAGCCCGTCAGCCCCACCCATGAGCCCGTGAGAGGAACCGCCGTGGCCACGTCACGCATCGTCATCGAGAACTGCGCCATCGCGACCGTGGACGCGCACGACACCGAGTACGCCTCGGGCCATGTCGTCGTCGCCGGCAACCGGATCGAGTCGGTCGGCGCCGGCCCCGCCCCCTCCGGGCTGGAAGGCGTCGTCCGCCGTGTCGACGGCACCGGCCACCTGCTCACCCCCGGCCTGGTCAACACCCACCACCACTTCTACCAGTGGATCACCCGCGGCCTCGCCACCGACCACAACCTCTTCGACTGGCTCGTCGCCCTCTACCCGACCTGGGCGCGGATCGACGAGCCGATGGTCCGCGCCGCGGCGGGCGGCTCCCTCGCGATGATGGCCCGCGGCGGGGTCACCACAGCGATGGACCACCACTACGTCCACCCGCGCGGCTCCGGCGATCTGTCCGGCGCGATCATCGGCGCCGCTACGGAGACGGGCGTACGGTTCACACTCGCCCGCGGCTCGATGGACCGCGGCGCGTCGGACGGCGGACTGCCCCCGGACTTCGCGGTCGAGTCCCTGGACGGCGCGCTCGCCGCGACCGAGGAGACCATCGACGCCCACCACGACGCGTCCTTCGACGCGATGACCCAGGTCGCCGTCGCGCCGTGCTCGCCCTTCTCCGTCTCCACCGAACTGATGCGGCAGGGAGCGGAGTTGGCCCGCCGCAAGGGGGTAAGGCTGCACACCCACGGCAGTGAGACGGTCGAGGAGGAGCAGTTCTGCAAGGAGCGGTTCGGGATGGGGCCGACGGAGTACTTCGAGTCGACCGGCTGGCTCGGCCCCGACGTGTGGATGGCCCACTGCGTCCACATGAACGACTCCGACATCGCCGCCTTCGCGCGCACGGGCACCGGAGTCGCCCACTGTCCGTCCTCCAACGCCCGCCTGGCGGCGGGGATCGCCCGGGTCCCCGACCTGCTCGCCGCCGGGGTCCCGGTCGGCCTCGGTGTCGACGGCACCGCCTCCAACGAATCCGGCGAACTCCACACCGAGTTGCGCAACGCACTGCTCGTCAACCGCCTCGGCGCCCACGGCGAACGGGCCATGACGGCCCGTCAGGCACTGCGCCTCGGCACGTACGGTGGCGCCCAAGTGCTGGGCCGCGAAAGGCAGATCGGCTCGATCGAGGTGGGCAAGCTCGCCGACCTGGTGCTCTGGAGGATGGACACCCTGGCCCACGCGTCCATCGCAGACCCGGTGACCGCGCTGGTCCTCGGGGCCGCCGCTCCCGTCACCCTCTCCCTGGTCGACGGCAGGGCCGTCGTCGAGGACAACCACCTGACCACCGTGGACGAGGTCGAACTCGCCCGGGCCACCAGGAGCGAGGCCCGGCGCCTCGCCCGGATCGCCGCCGGCTGATCCCACCGGAACGCCCGGTCGAGGGGGACGGCCCCGGCCCCGACCGGACCCCCGGGCCGGGTGCGTCGTCCGGGGCGCTACCCGTCGACGCGGTACGCGTCCCCGTACACCTTCCAGGCGAGCGGGGTGCGCAGAGCGAGGTTGCCGTCGTCCAGGAAGACACGCTGGGCCGTGTCGACGCGGCTGGTGTCGCTGTGGCCCCTCTCGCCGCGCATCGCGGTGACCCGCGCGTCCAGGAACGCGTCGAGATACTCCGTCTCGTCGCCCCCGCGCGCCGGGCTGTCGGCCTCCGCGAGCGCGTTCGCGCGGATCGTACGGAAACCGACCGTGCCCTTCGCGTCGGCGTAACCGTGCATCACATACGCGTCGTAGTAGATGAACTGCCCCAGCGCCCCGAGCCCGTCCGCCTTCGCCCGCGCCACGGCCGGGTCGAAGTAGATCCGGTCGCGCTCCTCGTCCTGGGCCGTCCGCATCCGGGGGTCCTCGGCCGCCTTCCGCCACGCGGTGGTGAAGGCGGAGCCGAGCCCGTCGTGCGAGTCACTGCCCTTCACCTCACGGAGCGCCGGCAGAAAACGCGCCAGCGCGTTGTCCGGCCGCGCCCGGGTGTAGCGCTCGACGACCCGCAGCAGATCGCCGCAGCCGGTGCAGAACCCGACCAGGCCGGCGGTGTAACCCCGGCCGTCGTCGATGTCCTCGATGTAGCGGTACTGGTCCTTCCAGTCGAGGGAGGAGTTCTCCGCGCTGGAGACCAGCCGCATGGCGATCTCCTTCTTCGCGGGATCGTCCAGCCCCGCCGAGGCCCCTTCGGCGGGGGTGCACGCGACACAGAGGGCCAGGACCGGCAGCAGGAGACGGAGCAGCGTGCGGCGGAGCGCGTGGATCACGTGACGGACCTTTCCCCCTGGTGTGCCCTGCGCGCACCGGCCTGCCACCGAGATTACGTGAAGGTCCTGGATGTTCCGGTATGGGTGCCGGACGGTGTACGCACCCTGCTGTACGGGGCGTTGCCGGACCCCCGTGGCAGGTTCGCGGCCATGGCCATGGCCAAGGCCCGGTCAGGCCCCCGGCCGCCAGTCGGGGTGCCGGCCGCTGAGGCCGATCACCCGGTCCAGCAGCGGGGCGTCCTCGGCCGTCGGCACCGGCGGGCCGAACACGGCGGACGCCCGGGGCCCGGCCTGCGACAGCATCCCGTACGACGCCCGCAGCCCCGCCTCGGCGGGGGCGTACGGCTGCCCGGTGGACCGCGCCAGGTCCCAGCCGTGGATCAGCACCTCGTCGAGCGCCACCAGACCGGCCACCGCGCCCGGCAGATCGACCCCGCCGACCCGGGTGTCCCCCTCCCACGCCCCGGGGGACCGCCACGCGGCGGCCATCGCGTCGAGCCGCCGGGGCAGTACCTCCCGCCAGTCCTCCGCCAGCACGAGCGGGGCGTCACCGGGCGCCGTGTCGGTCGTCGCCCCCAGCTCCTTGCGCGCGGCGTCCCCGAACGACACGGTCAGCCCCATGAGATGCGCCAGCACCTCCCGTACCGCGTACGCGGGGCACGGCGTGGGCCCGGACAACTGCTCCTCGGTGACACCGTCCACGACCCGGGCCGTCTCCTGGCAGACGGGTCCGAGATCGAGCGGCTCCCGCGTTCTGTCTCTGTCCATACCTGATGAGACCCCGCGAGCCGCCCGAACTCATCGCGGAAACGCCGTGCGTACGCTCCTGTCCCCTTCCCGGGTCAGCCGCGGAGCTGCTCGTACGCCGGGAGGGTGAGGAAGTCCGCGTAGTCGTCGTCGAGCGCGACCGTCAGCAGCAGGTCGTGGGCCTGCTGCCAGCGGCCCGCCGCGAAGGCATCCTCGCCGGTCTCGGCACGGATCGCGGCCAGTTCCTCGGCGGCGAGGGCGCGGGCCAGCTCCGGGGTGGCGCGGAGCGTCGTGCCCTCGTGGTCGAATTCCACCCCCGCGTTGATCCACTGCCAGATCTGCGAGCGGGAGATCTCCGCCGTGGCCGCGTCCTCCATCAGGTTGAAGATCGCGACCGCGCCCATGCCGCGCAGCCACGCCTCGATGTAGCGGATGCCGACCTGGACGGCGTTGCGCAGGCCCTCGTACGTGGGGCGGGCGTCCAGCGAGTCGATGGCGATCAGATCCCCGGCGGCCACGGAGACGTCTTCGCGCAGGCGGTCCTTCTGGTTCGGGCGGTCGCCCAGGACCGCGTCGAAGGAGGCCATGGCGATCGGCACCAGGTCCGGGTGGGCGACCCACGAGCCGTCGAAGCCGTCGGCCGCCTCGCGGTCCTTGTCGGCCCTGACCTTCTCGAAGGCGACCTTGTTGACCTCGGCGTCGTGCCGGGACGGGATGAACGCCGCCATACCGCCGATGGCGTGCGCGCCGCGCTTGTGGCAGGTGCGGACGAGGAGTTCGGTGTAGGCGCGCATGAACGGCGCCGTCATGGTGACCGCGTTGCGGTCCGGCAGGACGAACTTGGCGCCGCCGTCGCGGAAGTTCTTCACGATCGAGAAGAGATAGTCCCAGCGGCCCGCGTTGAGCCCGGAGGCGTGGTCGCGCAGCTCGTACAGGATCTCCTCCATCTCGTACGCCGCGGTGATCGTCTCGATCAGCACCGTCGCGCGGACCGTGCCCCGCGGAACGCCCACGTACTCCTGGGCGAAGACGAAGACGTCGTTCCAGAGGCGTGCCTCCAGGTGCGACTCCGTCTTCGGGAGGTAGAAGTACGGGCCCTTGCCCAGCTCGATCAGCCGCTCGGCGTTGTGGAAGAAGTACAGCCCGAAGTCGACCAGCGCGCCCGGCACCGGCTCGCCGTCCAGCACGAGATGACGCTCGGCGAGGTGCCAGCCGCGCGGGCGCATCACGACCGTCGCGAGGTCCGCCGCGTCCTTGAGGGCGTACGACTTGCCCGTGCGCGGGTCGGTGAAGTCGATGGAGCGCCGGTAGGCGTCGATCAGGTTGAGCTGACCGAGGACCACGTTCTCCCAGGTGGGCGCGGAGGCGTCCTCGAAGTCCGCGAGCCAGATCTTCGCGCCCGAGTTCAGCGCGTTGATCGTCATCTTGCGGTCGGTCGGGCCGGTGATCTCCACCCGGCGGTCGTTCAGCGCCTCGGGCGTCGGCGCGACCCGCCAGGAGTCGTCCTCGCGTACGGACGCGGTCTCCGGCAGGAAGTCCAGGCTGGAGGTACGGGCGATCCCGGCGCGGCGCTCGGCGCGGCGGGCGAGCAGCTCGTCCCGGCGGGGGGTGAACCGCCGGTGCAGCTCCGCCACGAACGCGAGGGCCGCGTCGGTCAGTACCTCGTCCTGGCGGGGCAGGGGTTCGGCATCGACGAGGGCCAGCGGGGAGGGCGCTGGTGCGGACATGAGCTGTCACTCCTTCACGAGCGGCGCGGGCGGCGGGGGCGCCGTGGCGGCCGGCGTACGGTCGAGCGCACCGTTCGAAGTGTCGGGCGCTTCTGACCTGTGGATAATAGTTTCCTCATGGTGGAACTTCAATGCTTTGTTGATGTTCTCACTCCGTTTCGGGTGCCCTCCCTTTCCCGATGCCGCCGCTCTCCGGGGCGACACCTGTTTCAAGGTGCGACAGATCCTCCTCCGTGTCGATGTCGTACGGCAGGGCGACATCCCCGCACTCGACCAGAACGATGTCGCGCTCGCGCGCCTTCAGATAGGCGCGTGCCCCGCGGTCGCCCGTCGCATCCGCCGAGATCTCCGCCCAGCGGTCCGCGCCGAACAGCACGGGATGGCCGCGCCTCCCGCCGTACGCCGCCGACACCAGCGACCCGGGCCCCCGGTACGCGGCCACCACCCGGGCCACCGCCGCCGCGCCGATCCCCGGCTGGTCCACCAGCAGCACCAGAGCCGCCCGCGCGTCCGTGCCGGCCAGTGAGGCCAGCCCCGCGCGCAGCGAGGACCCCATTCCGCCGGCCCATCCGGGGTTGTCGACGAGGACGGCACCCGGCAGCACCGCCCGCTCCCGTACCTCCGGCGCGGACGCCCCCAGCACTACGTGCACCGGCGTGCACCCTCCCGCGCGCAAGGCGCGCGCCGCATGCTCCACCAGCGGCCGGCCCCGGTGCTCCAGCAGCGCCTTCGGCCGTCCGCCCAGCCGGCGGCCACCGCCCGCGGCGAGCAGCAGCCCGGCGACCGGCGGATCCGTGGCCTCGTACGCGTCCCCCTCGGGCGCGTCCGCGCCGTGTGTGTCTGGCATGGTCCCTGCTTACCGCACCGCGCGCCCGCGCGTCCCCTCCCGTACCGCGCCATCGCGCGCCCCCTCGCGCCTCTTCGCGCGGTGAATGTTCCGCGTGCGCCGGTGATCACCGGGAATTCCTTTCGCATTCCGGCCGTCTTCCCGCCGTATTCGGTCCGTGGAGTGGCGCCTGCCCTGCGTGATGGCGTTAACTTGCCCGCGAACCTCGGCGATTGACCACCGCCGAAGGGGAATCGTCCTATCAGGACGATGTCGCGTCCCGGCACGCGAGGAGTGCCGCGGAGCACGCGGCGAAAGCACGAGGGGGAGCTTTGTTGCGGAGCGTGGGGAAGTCGCCGGTGGTGGAGAACGGCGAGGACCCGAGAATTACCGGGCTGCACACGGCCGTGTCCCGGCTCCGGCGCGAACTGGCGGTCTATCCGTCGGAGTTCAAGGACCGCGCGATAGCCGAGGACGAACTGGCCGCGCTCGCCGCGATGGTGGCGAGCGGCGCGCCCGAGACCGCCCGGATGCGCCGCTCCCTGCTGCTGATCGTCGGTTCGATCGGCTCGGTCAGCGCCCTGGGCCCCGCGCTGATGGGCGTACGGAGCGCCGTCGACCTCTTCGGGGGCGTGCCGCGCCCCCGCTGACCGGCCAGGCCTCCGTCGGCCCTACGGCGCCGCTGACCGGCCAGGTCCGGTCTCCCCGGCGCCCTCGCCGGCCGTCCCCGCGGTCAGCCCTGTGACTGCTGCGCCGCCGTGTTCGCCAGCGCCGCCGAGAGATCGCGCGCGACCTCCAGCAGTACGGGCACGATCCGCTCCGTGGCCTCCTCCGTCACCCGGCCCGCCGGGCCCGAGATGGAGATGGCGGCGGCGGTGGGGGAGTCGGGCACCGGGACCGCCAGGCAGCGCACCCCGATCTCCTGCTCGTTGTCGTCGATCGCGTACCCCGCGCCGCGCACCGTCTCCAGCGCCGCCAGGAACGCGTCGGGCGTGGTGATCGTCTTCTCGGTGGCGGCCGGCATGCCCGTACGGGCCAGCAGGGCACGGACCTCCTCCGGCGGGACGTGCGAGAGCAGCGCCTTGCCCACGCCGGTGGAGTGCGGCAGCACCCGGCGGCCCACCTCGGTGAACATCCGCATCGAGTGCTTGGACGGCACCTGCGCGACGTACACGATCTCGTCGCCGTCGAGGAGCGCCATGTTCGCGGTCTCGCCGGTCTCCTCGACCAGCCGCGCCAGATAGGGCCTGGCCCAGGTCCCGAGCAGCCGGGACGCCGACTCGCCGAGCCGGATCAGGCGCGGGCCGAGCGCGTACCGCCGGTTGGCCTGCTGGCGTACGTAGCCACAGGCCACCAGCGTCCGCATCAGCCGGTGGATGGTGGGCAGCGGCAGGCCGCTGGTCGCGGAGAGCTCGCTGAGTCCGACCTCGCCGCCCGCGTCCGCCATCCGTTCGAGCAGGTCGAAGGCGCGCTCAAGGGACTGGACGCCACCGTTGCCGGAGGCGGATCTGGCGGCGTCGGGGCTGCTGGCGCTGGACGACGGCACGTCAACGGTCCTTTCGGGACGGGCGGACAAGCAAGCAGCCTATACCTGCCCCGGCGATCGGGCGGGTGGCCGGGGATGAGACGTCTCTGCCGGTCAGGGGGTGTTTGTCCGGGGTGTGCGCGGTCGCTTCGGATGGGTAGGGTGTTCTGGCTGGTGAAATCATTATTTCACGTTACGGAAACAACGGTGCGGGAAGTGGCCTTGACGAGGTGCGGTACGGAGTGAAGACTTCTTCAACAGTTCGTTGAAACGTGCCTCGTGGGGGCAGTCTCCCGGGGCCGGTGAGGAGTACGGGTGTCCGAGGTGAGCCTGCTGCTGCGGTCGACGCGCGTCATCACCCCCGAGGGCACACGGCCCGCCACGATCGCCGTCGCCGACGGCCGGATCACGGCCGTACTGCCGTACGGCGCGGGCGCTCCGTACGGTGCGGACACCCCGTACCGGGACCGGGCGACACCGGTCGAGGACGTCGGGGACGATGTCGTACTCCCCGGCCTCGTCGACACCCACGTCCATGTGAACGACCCGGGCCGCACCGCCTGGGAGGGGTTCTGGACCGCCACCCGCGCCGCCGCGGCCGGCGGCGTCACCACCCTGCTCGACATGCCGCTCAACTCGCTGCCGCCCACCACGACCGTCGCGCACCTGGGCGTCAAGCGGGACGTGGCCCGCGCCAAGGCCCATGTCGACGTCGGTTTCTGGGGCGGCGCAGTGCCGGACAACGTCAAGGACCTGCGCCCGCTCCACGACGCCGGGGTCTTCGGCTTCAAGTGCTTCCTGTCGCCGTCCGGCGTCGAGGAGTTCCCCGAGCTGGACCAGGAGCGCCTGGGCCGGGCCCTCACCGAGATCGCGGGCTTCGGCGGGCTGCTGATCGCGCACGCCGAGGACCCGCGTGAACTGGCCGCGGCGCCCGTGCGCGGTGGCCCCGCGTACGCCGACTTCCTCGCCTCCCGCCCGCGCGCCGCGGAGAACGCGGCCGTCACCCACCTGATCGCCGAGGCGAAACGGCTCGACGCCCGGGTGCACGTCCTGCACCTCTCGTCCTCGGACGTCCTGCCGCGGATCGCCGCCGCCCGGAGCGAGGGCGTCCGGATCACCGTCGAGTCCTGCCCGCACTTCCTCACCCTCACCGCGGAGGAGGTCCCCGACGGGGCCACCGAGTTCAAGTGCTGCCCGCCGATCCGCGAGGCCGCGAACCAGGACGCGCTCTGGCGGGGGCTGGCCGACGGCGTGATCGACTGCGTCGTCTCCGACCACTCGCCCTGCACCTCCGATCTCAAGACCCCCGACTTCGCCACCGCGTGGGGCGGCATCTCCTCGCTCCAGCTCGGCCTCCCGGCGGTCTGGACCGAGGCCCGCCGGCGCGGCCACACCCTGGAGGAGGTCGCGCGCTGGATGTCCGCGGCCCCCGCAGCGCTCGCGGGCCTGTCCGGGAAGGGCGCCGTCGAGGCGGGCCGCGACGCCGACTTCACGGTCCTCGCACCGGAGCGGACCTTCACCGTCGACCCGGCCGGACTGCACCACCGCAACCGGGTGACGGCGTACGCGGGCCGGACCCTGTACGGCGTGGTCACCTCGACCTGGCTGCGCGGCACCCGGATCTTCCACGACGGCGTCCTCGCCGAACCCTCAGGCCGACTGCTCGAAAGGAACCACTGAACCGTGTCCGACGCTCCGCCCCCCGCCGTGCCCGAAGCCCGCTTCACCGGTGACGCCCGCCCGTACGCCGGCGGCGACCCGTACGCCGACTACCGCACCGCCGGCCTCCCCTTCACACACCTCACCGATCTCGCCGACCGGCGGCTCGGCGCCGGGGTGCTCGCCGCCAACGACGAGTTCTTCGCCGAGCGCGAGAACCTGCTCAAGCCAGGCCCCGCCGTGTTCGACCCCGAGCACTTCGGCCACAAGGGCAAGATCATGGACGGCTGGGAGACCCGGCGCCGCCGCGGCGTTGCCGCCGGACGTCCGCACCCCGCCCCCGGGGACCACGACTGGGCGCTGGTCCGGCTCGGCGCGCCCGGGGTGATCCGCGGGATCGTCGTCGACACCGCGCACTTCCGCGGCAACTACCCGCAGTCCGTCTCCGTCGACGCCGTCTCGCTGCCCGGCACCCCGTCCCCGGAGGAACTGCTCGACCCCACCGTCGACTGGACGGTGCTCGTGCCCCGTACCGCCGTCGGCGGCCACGCCGCCAACGGCTTCGCGGTCGACGCCGGGCGGCGCTTCACCCACCTGCGCGTCAACCAGCACCCCGACGGCGGGATCGCCCGGCTGCGGGTGTACGGAGAGGTCGCGCCCGACCCTGCGTGGCTCGCCGCGCTCGGTACGTTCGACCTGCTCGCGCTGGAGAACGGCGGCACCGCCGAGGACGCCTCCGACCGCTTCTACTCGCCGCCGGCCAACACCATCGGCCCCGGCCGCTCCCGCCAGATGGACGACGGCTGGGAGACCAGGCGCCGCCGCGACCTCGACAACGACTGGATCCGCTACCGGCCGGCCGAACAGGGCGAGATCCGGGCCGTCGAGATCGACACGGCGTACCTCAAGGGGAACGCGGCGGGCTGGGCCGCCCTCTCCGTACGCGACACCGACACCGACGCGGGTGCGGCGGACGCGGACGCCGACGGCTGGACGGAGATCCTGCCCAGGACCCGGCTCCAGCCCGACACCAACCACCGCTTCGTGCTCCCGGTTCCCGCCGTCGCGACCGACGTACGCATCGACATCTACCCCGACGGCGGGATCTCGCGGCTCCGGCTCTTCGGCTCCCTCACGGAGCGCGGCGCGGCCCGGCTCGCCGCCCGCCACCGGGAACTGGGCGGCTGACCACGGCGCCGGGACCGGCGAAAGACGGGGGGCGCGCGACGAAAGCCGTCAGTCGCGCGACTTTGGTAGCTTCCGCGGCGCACCGGCGGCCGTACCGCCCGCCACCTCCGTAAGTTGGGTGGCATGACACGTACGGACTACCCCTGGCTGCTCCCCTCGGAGATGGTCGATCCCCGAGGCCCCGAGCTGCCGGGCGACCGCGGCCGGGCGCGGCCGCGCCGTACCGTGCGCGACTGGATCATCGACACCCTGATGTTCGTCATCGCCTCGGGCGTCGGTCTGCTCGCCGTCGAGACGGTCCAGAAGGCCGGCAACTCCGAGCTGGTCGACGCCTTCGACCTGACCGCGGGCCTCCTGGCCTGCTGCGCACTGTGGCTGCGACGGCGCCGGCCGGTGGAAGTCGCCGTCGCGCTCGCGGTCCTGGGCACGGTGGCCCCGCTCGCCGGGGGAGCCTCGCTCGTCGCGCTGTTCTGCGTCGCCGTGCACCGGACCTTCCGCCCCGTGCTGATCGTCAGCATGGTGGCCCTGGTGAGCGGAGTCGCCGCGGCGTACCTCCGCCCGGACCCGACCACCTCCTTCACCACCGCGCTCATCGCCACCGTGGTCCTGCTCCTGCTGGCGGTCGGCTGGGGCATGCTCGTACGGGCCAGACGCCAGCTCGTCGTCGCGCTGCGCGAGCGGGCGCTCCGCGCCGAGGCCGAGGCCGAACTCCGTGCCGAGCAGGCGCAGCGGCTCGCCAGGGAGGCCATCGCCCGCGAGATGCACGACGTGCTCGCGCACCGCCTGACACTGCTCAGCGTCCACGCGGGCGCCCTGGAGTTCCGGCCGAACGCCCCGGCCGCCGAGATCGCCGGGGCGGCCGGAGTGATCCGGGACAGCGCGCACGACGCCCTCCAGGACCTGCGCATGATCATCGGCGTGCTGCGGGCGCCCGACGGCGACGAGACCGAGCGCCCCCAGCCCACCCTGGCCACGCTCGACGCGCTGGTCGCCGAATCCCGCAGCGCCGGTATGGACGTCGACCTCGACAACCGGGTCACCGATCCCGCCGCCGTGCCCGCCGCCGTCGGCCGCACCGCCTACCGCATCGCACAGGAGGCGCTGACCAACGCCCGTAAACACGCGCCGGGCACCGGCTCCACCGTCGAGGTCAGCGGCGGCCCGGGGGACGGGCTCACCGTCGCGGTCCGCAACGCGGCGCCCACCGGCGAGGTGGAGAAGGTGCCCGGCTCGGGTCAGGGACTGATCGGGCTGACGGAGCGGGCCGCCCTGGCCGGTGGCCGGTTCGAGCACGGACCGACGGGGGACGGCGGATTCGCCGTCCGCGCTTGGCTACCGTGGGCCGCATGACCATCAGGCTGATCATCGTCGACGACGACCCGCTGGTCCGCGCCGGACTGACCTTCATGCTCGGCGGCGCCGACGACATCGAGATCGTGGGGGAGGGGGCGGATGGCACCGAGGTCGCCGCGCTGGTCGAACGGACCGCGCCCGACGTGGTGCTCATGGACATCCGGATGCCCGTCATGGACGGGCTGGCCGCCACGGAGGCGTTGCGCGGAGTTCCCGAAGCCCCCGAAGTTCTCGTCCTGACCACCTTCCACGCCGACGAACAGGTGGTGCGCGCGCTGCGCGCCGGGGCCGCCGGGTTCGTCCTCAAGGACACCCCGCCCGTCGAGATCGTCACCGCGGTGCGGCGGGTGGCGGCCGGCGACCCGGTGCTCTCACCCGCCGTCACCCGCCAGTTGATGACCCATGTGGCGGGCGCGGTTCCGGGCCCGGGCGCGGAACAGGCCGCCACCAGCCGCCGGGAGGGCGCCGCGGGCCGGCTCGCCACGCTCGGGGAACGGGAGAGGGAGGTCGCGCTCGCCGTCGGCCTCGGCCGGTCCAACGCGGAGATCGCCGCCGGTCTCTACATGAGCGTCCCCACCGTCAAGGCCCATGTCTCGCGCATCCTGGCCAAGCTCGGCCTCAACAACCGGGTTCAGATCGCCCTGCTGGTGCACGACGCGGACCTGGCGCCGGACGGTGGCGGCCCGTCCTGACGGAACCGGGCAGGGGGCTCGTCCTTGAGCCCCCTGCCCCACGCTCTCAGCCCCCGGCGATCTCCGTCAGCGCCACCGGACGGTGCTCGCCGCGCGACAGCTCGCACGCCTCCGCGATCCGCAGCGCGTGCAGAGCCTCCCGGCCGTCGCACGGATTGGCCAGCTCACCGTTGACGACCTTCACGAACGCGTCCAGCTCCGCCTCGTACGCGGGCGCGAACCGCTCCAGGAAGCCCGGCCACGGGTTGTCGCAGGCCGGCGGGCCCTTCGGCTCGGTCGAGGTGATCGGCGTACGGTCGTCGAGACCGACCGCGAACTGGTCCAGCTCGCCCGCGAGTTCCATCCGTACGTCGTAGCCCGCCCCGTTGCAGCGGGTGGAGGTCGCGGTCGCGAGCGTCCCGTCGTCCAGGGTCAGCACCGCCGCCGCCGTGTCGATGTCCCCCGCCTCGGCGAAGATCGCGGGACCCGCGTCCGAGCCCGTCGCGTACACCTCCACCACCTCGCGCCCGGTGACCCACCGCAGGATGTCGAAGTCATGGACCAGACAGTCCCGGTACAGGCCGCCGGAGAGCGGCAGGAACGAGGCGGGCGGCGGCGCCGGGTCCGAGGTGATCGCCCGTACGGTGTGCAGCCGGCCGAGCCGCCCCGACCGTACGAGCTCACGCGCCGCGCCGTACCCCGCGTCGAAGCGGCGCATGAAGCCGAGCTGGAGCACCGTGCCCGCCGACTCCACCTCGCGCAGCGCGGCCAGCGTGCCCGCCAGGTCCAGGGCGATGGGCTTCTCGCAGAAACACGGCAGTCCGGCCCGCGCGGCCCGGCTGATCAGTTCGGCGTGGGCCGAGGTCGCCGAGGTGATCACCACGGCGTCCACGCCCCACGCGAAGATCTCGTCCACGGAGGGCGCGGCCGTGGCGCCGATCCGCTCGGCGACCCGCGCCGCCCGTGCCGCGTCCATGTCCGCGACGACCAGGGAACCGACATCGCGATGGCGGTTGAGCACGTCCGCGTGGAAGGTGCCGATTCGGCCGGTGCCGATGAGTCCGATGCGCATGGCCCCAAGGTGGCCGGAGCCGATCACGGTGTCAAGGCTTTGTCCTGACAACCGGACTTCTCTACTTCCCGTCAACAGGGCATGGGGCTACGCTCGGCCCGTGCCCCATCAGCCGAGATCAGTCCCAACCGGACAGGATACGACCGGCCCGGCCGACCCCACAGGACCGGCCGACCCCACAGGCCCGGCCGACCCCACAGGCCCGGCCGACCCCACAGGCCCGGAGCCGGACCAGGCTCCGCCGCTCCGGCTCCGCGTCGACCGCACCAGTCCCGTACCGCTCTACTTCCAGCTCGCTCAGCAGCTGGAGGGGGCCATCGAGCGCGGCAGGCTCGCGCCCGGCAGCCTGCTCGGCAACGAGATCGAACTCGCGGCCCGGCTCGGACTCTCCCGCCCGACCGTCCGCCAGGCCATCCAGTCCCTCGTCGACAAGGGACTGCTCGTACGCCGCCGGGGCGTCGGCACCCAGGTCGTGCACAGCCAGGTCAAACGCCCGCTGGAGCTGAGCAGCCTCTACGACGACCTGGAGGCGGCCGGCCAGCGCCCCGCCACCCGCGTCCTGCGCAACACCCCGTACCCCGCCACCGCCGAGGTCGCCGCGGCGCTCGGGGTACCGGAGGGCACGGAGGTGCTCCTCGTGGAGCGGCTGCGGTACGCGCACGACGAGCCGATGGCCCATCTCCGCAACTACCTGCCCGCCGGCCTCCTCGGCGGCGACGGCCACGGTGACGGCGGCACGGAACGCCTCGAAGCCACCGGCCTCTACCGGATGCTGCGCTCCGCCGGGATCACCCTGCACAGCGCGCGCCAGACGGTCGGGGCGCGGGCCGCCACCGCCGAGGAGGCCGAGCTGCTGACCGAGCCGGCCGGGGCGCCGCTGCTCACCATGGAGCGGACCGCCTTCGACGACACGGGGCGGGCGGTGGAGTTCGGCTCGCACATCTACCGGGCCTCGCGGTACTCCTTCGAGTTCCAGCTCCTCGTCCGTACGTAGCCGCCCCGCCACCGCCCCGCCACGGCCCTGTCATCGCTGCGCGGTACCCGCCGACCACCCCCCGACCGGCCATGACCGATACTTGGGCGGCCGGGTTCCAGGGACGAGCCCCGGCCGCACCGAGGAGTACCGCGAGAAGGGCACGGCGTCGTGGCAAGGGTTCGGACAGGGGTACGCGCACTGAGCGCCGTACTGGCGGCGGTGCTCGGGGCCACGGCCCTCGCCGGATGCAGCAGTACGGGCGGCAAGCGCGCGGAGGAGCGGGCCCAGCAGGCCGCCCAGGGGCGGTCCGCGGTGGACACGCCCCGGTGGACCGTGGCCATGGTCACCCACTCGGGCAGCGGCGACACCTTCTGGGACATCGTGCAGAACGGTGCCAAGCAGGCCGCGGTCAAGGACAACATCAAGTTCCTCTACGCCAACAGCGACGAGGGCCAGCAGCAGGCGCAGCTCGTGCAGTCCTACATCGACAAGAAGGTCGACGGGCTGATCGTCACGCTCGCCAAGCCCGACGCCATGAAGGCCGTCGTCGACCGGGCCGTCCGGGCCGGCATCCCGGTGATCACCGTGAACTCCGGCGCAGCCGAGTCCAAGAAGTTCGGCGCGCTCACCCACGTCGGCCAGGACGAGACCATCGCCGGCGAGGCCGTCGGCGAGGAACTCGACCGGCGCGGCAAGAAGAAGGCGCTCTGCGTCATCCACGAACAGGGCAACGTCGGCCACGAGCAGCGCTGCGCCGGGGCGCGGAAGACCTTCGACGGGCAGTTGCAGAACCTGTACGTCGACGGCACCAACATGCCCGACGTCCAGGCGTCCATCGAGGCCAAGCTCCAGACCGACCGGTCCGTCGACGCCGTCGTCACCCTGGGCGCGCCCTTCGCGGACGCCGCCGTCAAGGCCAAGGAGACCGCGGGCAGCAAGGCCGAGGTCGACACCTTCGACCTCAACGCCAAGGTCGCCTCCTCGCTGACCTCCGGCGCCCTCGGCTTCGCCGTCGACCAGCAGCCCTACCTCCAGGGGTACGAGGCGGTCGACCTGCTCTGGCTCTACCGCTACAACGCCGATGTCCTCGGCGGTGGACGCCCGGTCCTCACCGGACCGCAGATCATCACCAAGAAGGACGCGGGCGCGCTGGAGAAGTACGCGGAGCGGGGCACCCGGTGAGCACCGACGAACGCCTGCTCCACACCTCCCCGCTCCGTAAGCTCCTCGGCCGGCCCGAGCTGGGCTCGGTCGTCGGCGCGGCGGCCGTCTTCCTCTTCTTCGCCTTCGTCGCGGACTCGTTCCTCCAGCTCTCCAGCTTCGGCACGGTCCTGTACGCGGCGTCCACGATCGGCATCATGGCCGTCCCGGTGGCGCTGCTGATGATCGGCGGCGAGTTCGACCTCTCGGCCGGCGTGATGGTGACCAGCTCCGCGCTGGTCTCCTCGATGTTCAGCTACCAGATGACGGCGAACGTCTGGGTCGGCGTCCTGGTGTCGCTGCTGGTCACGCTGGCGTTCGGAGTCTTCAACGGGGTCATGCTGACCCGGACGAAACTCCCGAGCTTCATCATCACCCTCGGCACGTTCCTGATGCTCACCGGCCTCAACCTCGGTGTGACGAAGCTGGTCAGCGGCACCGTCTCGACCAAGACGATCAGCAACATGGAGGGCTTCCCCTCGGCCCGCAAGGTCTTCGCCTCCCAGCTCACCATCGGTGACATCGACCTGAAGGTCACCATCCTGTGGTGGGCCGGGCTGGTCGCGCTCGCCACCTGGATCCTGCTGCGCACCCGCCTCGGCAACTGGATCTTCGCGGTGGGCGGCAACGCGGACGCCGCCCGCGCCGTCGGCGTACCGGTGGAGCGGACCAAGATCCTGCTCTACATGGGCGTGGCCTTCTGCGCCTGGGTCGCCGGGCAGCACCTGCTCTTCTCGTTCGACGTCGTCCAGTCCGGTGAGGGCGTCGGCAACGAGCTGATCTACATCATCGCGGCCGTCATCGGCGGCTGTCTGATCACCGGCGGCTACGGCTCGGCGATCGGCTCCGCCGTCGGCGCGTTCATCTTCGGCATGACGAGCAAGGGCATCGTGTACGCCGAGTGGAACCCGGACTGGTTCAAGTTCTTCCTCGGAGCGATGCTCCTTCTGGCCACCCTGCTCAACGCGTGGGTGCGCAAGCGCGCGGAGGCGTCACGATGACCGCACTCGTCGAACTGGACGACGTCAGCAAGCACTACGGCAACATCCGCGCCCTGGAGGGCGTCTCGCTGGAGGTGCACGCCGGGGAGATCACCTGTGTGCTGGGCGACAACGGCGCGGGGAAGTCCACCCTCATCAAGATCATCTCCGGGCTGCACGGCCATGACGCCGGCGACTTCCTGATCGACGGCGAGAAGGCGGCGCTCTCCTCCCCGCGCGACGCGCTGGACCGGGGCATCGCCACCGTCTACCAGGACCTCGCCGTCGTCCCCCTGATGCCGGTCTGGCGGAACTTCTTCCTCGGCTCGGAGCCGAGGAAGGGGTTCGGGCCCTTCAAACGGCTCGACGTGGCGCGGATGCGCGAGACCACCCGCGCCGAGCTGCTGCGGATGGGCATCGACCTGCGCGACGTCGACCAGCCGATCGGCACCCTCTCCGGCGGCGAGCGCCAGTGCGTGGCCATCGCCCGAGCCGTCCACTTCGGCGCGAAGGTCCTCGTCCTGGACGAGCCGACCGCCGCCCTCGGGGTCAAACAGTCCGGCGTGGTCCTCAAGTACGTGGCCGCCGCCCGCGACGCGGGGCTCGGCGTGGTCCTCATCACGCACAACCCGCACCACGCGTATCTGGTGGGCGACCGTTTCGTCCTGCTCAAGCGCGGCGTCATGGCGGGCAGCCACACCAAGGACTCGATCACCCTGGACGAGCTGACCCGGCAGATGGCGGGCGGCTCCGAGCTGGCCGAACTGAGCCACGAGCTGGAACGCGCCCCCGCTCCCGAGCCGCCGCACCCGCCGGCGACGGACGAGGACTGATCCGGGGCGGCGCCGTACCCCCGTGCCGCGGCCGGGCGACGGCTACGGCGCCCCGCGCCGGGCCGCACAGCGACCCCGCCCGCCCCGGATGGCACAATCTGGCAGGGCGGACACCCGTCCGCCGCCGCTGCCCACCCGGGCCTGGCGGTCCCCGACCCCGCAGGGACGACACGACTCGTGCGAGCACCCAGCCGCCGCCCCACTCGGTACGGCACGACCGATCCGACGGACGACACACGAGGAGCGGGCCGATGAGTACGTACCGTGACCTCACGCACCGAGGCACCGCCCGCGCCACCGTCCTGCGGACCGTCGGCACCCGGGAGCGCCGCTCCCTGCTGACCGCGCCCCGCGTCCCGACCGTCGGCATCGACATCGGCGGTACGAAGGTGATGGCCGGGGTCGTCGACCCCGACGGCAACATCCTGGAGAAGATCAGGACCGAGACGCCGGACAAGTCGAAGAGCCCCCGCGTCGTCGAGGACACCATCGTCGAGCTGGTCCTCGACCTCTCCGACCGCCACGACGTGCACGCCGTCGGCATCGGCGCGGCCGGCTGGGTCGACGCCGACCGCTCCAAGGTGCTCTTCGCACCCCACCTCGCCTGGCGCGACGAACCCCTCAGGGACGCGCTCTCCTCCCGCCTCGCCGTCCCCGTCATGGTCGACAACGACGCCAACACCGCCGCCTGGGCCGAGTGGCGCTTCGGCGCGGGACGCGGCGAGGACCACCTCGTCATGATCACCCTGGGCACCGGCATCGGCGGCGCGATCCTGGAGGACGGCCGGGTCAAGCGCGGCAAGTTCGGCGTCGCGGGCGAGTTCGGCCACATGCAGGTCGTGCCCGGCGGCCACCGCTGCGCGTGCGGCAACCGCGGCTGCTGGGAGCAGTACAGCTCCGGCAACGCCCTCGTCCGCGAGGCCAGGGAGCTGGCCGCCGCCGACTCACCGGTCGCGTACAACATCATCGAACGCGTCAAGGGCAACGTCCAGGAGATCACGGGCCCCCTCATCACCGAGCTGGCCCGCGAGGGCGACGCCATGTGCGTCGAACTGTTCCAGGACATCGGCCAGTGGCTCGGCGTCGGCATCGCCAACCTCGCCGCCGCCCTCGACCCGTCCTGCTTCGTCATCGGCGGCGGCGTCAGCGCCGCGGACGACCTGCTCATCAACCCGGCCCGCGACGCCTTCCGCCGTAACCTCACCGGCCGCGGCTACCGCCCCGAGGCCAGGATCACCAAGGCGGAGCTGGGCCCCGAGGCGGGCATGGTCGGCGCCGCCGACCTCTCCCGGCTCGTCGCCCGGCGCTTCCGCCGCGCCAACCGCCGCCGCGTGGAGCGCCACGAGCGGTACGAGCGGTACGCGCAGGCCATCCGCACCGCCCGCCCCGGCCAGGAGCCGCCGGCATGACCGGGGACCAGCCGGGTACGGGCTCCGTGCCGGACCCGGAGGAGGCGGCCGTGATCGGACCCAAGCCGCCCGAGGACCGCCGCCACCGCAACCGCCGCCGCTGGCTGACGGCGATCGTCATCGTGCTGCTCATCGGTATCCCGGCCGGCTACCTCGCGATCTCGGCCGGCCAGAGCCGGGACAGCGGCCGGAACAAGGAGATCGAGTCCTCGGCCACCGGCCTCCAGGACCTGCGCCCGTCCAAGATGAAGAGGCGCGTCTTCGAGGTGCCGATCCCGTCGGGCGCCTCCCGGGTGCGCTACTTCGAGACGAGCAACTGGAAGACCAGCCGTCTCTACGTCCAGTTCGACGTGACCTCCGTACGGCTCGACACCTTCCTCTCGGAGATGGGGACCAGCCGCTCCGCGCTCAAGGACGGCACGATCACCATCACCCCCCGCGACCGGCACACCGTCGGCTGGGACTTCGACCTCCCCGGCCACGATCTGGCGGGCACCCACCACAGTCAGAGGAGCCCGCGCCCCAGCCAGGACGTCGTCGTGGACCTGACCGACCCGGGATTCCCCCGGGTGTACGTGGTCTCCACCACCACCCCGTGACCGGTCCGCCCCGGCCGGCGGCCGGGGCGGGAGCCGGGCGGGAGGCTCAGCCGTCCGCGCCGAAGCGGGGCGGCGTGTACGTCATCGCCTTCTCGAAGGGGCGCATCAGCAGGGACGACGGCGCGTAGCGCATCAGGGTGTTGCGCACCGCCATGGCCAGCGGGCGCTCCTCCTGCTCGTTCCTGCTGAGGGAGTACGAGTTGTCGACCAGCCACTTGGTACGGGCGCGGCGGGCCTCCTCGTACGCGCGCAGCCCGGCCACCGGGTCGGAGGCCGCCGCGCAGCACTTGGCCAGCACCACGGCGTCCTCGACCGCCGTGCTCCCGCCCTGGGCGAGCGCGGTCAGCATGGGGTGGGCGGCGTCCCCCAGCAGCGTCACAGGACCCTCGCCCCAGCGCTCCAGGAACGGCCGGTCCTGCGCGGGGACGGCGTGGACGGCCTCCTCGGGGGTGGCCCTGATCACCTCGCCGACCTCGGCCGCCCAGCCGTCGAAGGCACGGGCGACCTCGTCCTTGCCGCCCTTCCACTCGCGGGCCGACTCGGCGGACATGTTCCGCGTACCCCACCAGTAGGCGTGGCCCTGACCGATGTCGTGCAGCCCGAAGCGCTGCCCCCGGCCCCAGTAGTGGCCGTTGAAGCCAGGGGTGAGCCGCGGGTGGTCGAACGGGGTGACGGCGAGCCAGCACAGGTAGCCGGCCTCCCGGAGCGTCTCAGGGCCCGCCAGTTGCCGGCGGACGGCCGAGTGGATGCCGTCCGCGCCGATGAGCAGGTCGGCGCGGGCCTCCCGCCCGTCGGCGAAACGGACCCGTACCCCGTCCCCGTCGAGGGTGTAGCCCGTGGCGGCCGAGCCCAGGTGGACCGGGCAGTCCCCGGCCGCCTCCAGCAGGGCCGCCTGTAGCTCGCTGCGGGAGACGCACACGCTCGGGGCGCCCAGGCGCTCGGTGAGGTCCCGGTAGGGCAGGGTGGTGATCCGGCCGCCCGTGCTCGTCATCAGTTCGGCGGTCTCGATGGCCCGGCCGCGCTCCTCCAGGCGCAGATCGATGCCGAGGGAGGCCAGCGCCGTCATGGAGTTGGTCATGACGGACAGGGCGGTGCCCGCCGGGCGCAGCTCGGCCGCCCGCTCGTGGACCTCGACGTCGATGCCGACGCGGCGCAGGGTGACGGCGGCCGCGAGGCCGCCGATCCCGGCGCCCACGACGACCGCCGTTCTGCGACGGGTACCGCTCGTTCCGTTTCCGCTGCTCATGTGTGTCGTCACCGCTTTCCTCGGGTTCGGTCACCGGCGCCCGGCAGGCTCGCCGTCACCAGGTGGGTGATCTGCTCCGCCACGTACTTCACGTACGGCTCCTCGACGACCTGCAGATGGTCGCCGGGGACGTCGATGACCTCGATGGACCCGGTGGTCCTGGTCCGCCAGCCGTTGGTGGGGTCGCCGTGCAGGGAGCCCGCCCCGTCGTGCAGGGGCCTCAGGACGTCCGGCAGGTCGCCCTGGGCGTGGAGGAGGGTGAGGTCGAGATCGCCGATCTCGGACCGCTCGTCCATCAGCGCCTGGTAGTTCGCCTGGAAGACGGCGTGCAGGCGGCGTACCGCGTCCTGGGAGTCGCCGGCCGGCAGGATCCCGTTCCGCTCGGCGACCTCGGCCACGCGCCGGAACACCTCCTCCTCCGAGCCGACCTCGCGGGACAGCTCCTCCACGGGGGTGTCGCTCCCGCTGTCCGCCCAGAGGAGTTCCCAGAAGAAGAAGTGGAGCAGGGACCGGTCGCTCACGTCCCGGGGGGCGTCCGGGCTGAGCGCGACCGTGTCGAGAAGGATCGGCGGCAGCACCTCCTCACCGGCCCGCCGCAGCAGCCGCGCCATCTCGAAGGCGACGAAGCCGCCGAACGACCAGCCGCCGATGACGTAAGGACCGTGCGGTCGCACCCGGCGTACGGCCTCGACGTAGGTGGCGGCCATCTCCGGGATCGAGCGGTCCGGCTCGGCGCCCGGCAGGAACCCGGCCGACTGGAGCCCGTAGAAGGGCTGGTCGTCGGGGAGGTGCCGGGACAGCGCCAGATAGCAGAGCACGTTGCCGCCCAGCGGGTGGACGAAGAAGACCGGCGGCCGGTCGCCCTCCCGGCGGAAGGGCACCAGCACGTCGCGGGGGCCCGGCGCGGCGGCCGAGGTGCGCAGGTGCTCCGCGACGGCGGCGGGGGTGGGGGCCGCGACGAGGGCGGAGAGCGGCAGGCGCACGCCGAGGCGCTGCTCGATCAGCATGACCAGGCGCATGGCGGTGAGGGAGGTGCCGCCCTGCTCGAAGAGGCTGTCGTGGACGCCCGGCGCGGGGAGGTCCAGCAGCTCGGCGAAGATCTCCAGGAGGGTCCGCTCGTACGTGTCCCGCGCCGGCCGGCCGGGACGGGGCGCCGCCGCCGTCAGCGCGACGCCGCGCAGCGCGGCGTCGTCCCGCTTGCCGCTGGGCGTGAGCGGCATGCGGGGCAGCCACGCGTAGTGGGAGGGGACCAGGTACTCCGGGAGGGCCGCCCGCAGATCGTCCTTGAGCCGCCCGAGATCGGTCAGCTCCGGATCCCCCACGAGGAAGGCGGCGAGGAAGGCGTCCGTCCCGCGCCGCCGGTCCACGACCGCGACCTCGCGGATGCCGGAGCCCCGCGCGGCGTGCCGGGCGACGGCGAGTTCCACCTCGGCGGGCTCGACACGGAAGCCCCGGATCTTGACCTGGGTGTCGGCGCGTCCCGTGTGGACGAGGTCGCCGCTCGGCAGGACGTAGCCGAGGTCGCCGGTCCGGTACAGCCGCCGGTCGCCGCCGTCCGGATGCGGTACGAACCGCTCGGCGGTCAGCTCGGGCGCTCCGGTGTACCCGTCGGCCAGGCAGGCGCCGCCGAGGTGGATCTCCCCCCGGACACCGACCGGGACCGGCCGCATCCGCGCGTCCAGCACCTGGACCTCCGCCCCGTCCACCGGGGTGCCGATCGGCGGCAGCGGCGGGAAGGCGGCCGGGTCGCCGGTCATGGTGAAGCTGGTGACGACATGCGACTCGGTGGGGCCGTACTGGTTCTCCAGGATCGCGCCCGGCAGCAGGGCGCACAGCCGGCGGATCTCCTCGCTCACCCGGAGCTGTTCGCCCGAGGAGACCAGCGTCCGCAGCCGGCGGGGCACCGGGCCGAGCGCGCACGCGGCCTCGGCGAGCTGCTGGAGGGCCACGTACGGCAGGAAGATCCGCTCGACGCCGTGCCGGTCGAGGAGGCGCAGCAGCGCCGGCATGTCGCGCCGTTCGGCCTCGGTGACGAGGACGAGGGTGCCGCCGGAGCAGAGCGTGGAGAAGATCTCCTGGAACGAGACGTCGAAGCTGAGCGGCGCGTAACTCAGGGTGGTGCCCCCGGCCGCGCCGCTGGGCCGGCGGTTCTGCCAGGTCACCATGGCGGCGAGCGAGCGGTGGGGCATCACCACGCCCTTGGGCCGGCCCGTGGAGCCGGAGGTGAACAGGAGGTAGGCGGTGCTGTCGGGATCAGCCCCGGGAAGGCCGGGACCGCTCTCCGACTGCTGGTCCGGTGTGTCCCGTACGAGGTCCTCCGCGAGCAGCAGCACGTCCTCGTCGCCGACCAGACGGGCATGGGCGCGGTGTGCGACGACGCGTACCGGCCGCGCCTGTTCCAGCATCGCGGCGATCCGCTCAGCCGGGTAGCCGGTGTCCAGCGGCACGCACGCGGCGCCCGCCCTCGCGACCGCCAGGATCACCGCCACCGTCTCCGGCGCGCGGTCCATGGCGACGCCGATACGGGATCCGGCGCCCGCGCCGAGGCCGGTCAGCCGCCGGGCGATCCGGTCCGCGGCCCGGTCGAGCTCCCGGTAGGTCCACCGCCGCGTCCCCTGGACCAGGGCGACGGAGTCCGGGGTGCGGGCGGCCTGGCGCGCGAAGAGGCGTACGACGTCCACGGCCGCCGCGGGCGCCTGGGCACGTGCCGCGGGCGGGGCGAGGGCGCCCGTGGTGGCGAGGAAGCCGAGGTCGGCGTGGTCGTGCGGGCGGTCGAGGACGCGGGTGAGGATCTCCGTGTAGGCACGGGCGACCAGTTCGGCCTGCTCGGGGGTGAAGGTGCGGCCGTCCCCGTCGATCCGCAGCCAGAGACCGCCGTCGCCCGGGTCGGTGACGGCGTTGACGAGGAGCTGGAAGTCGGTCTCCTCGAAGGTGCGCACCGAGAGCAGTTCGACATCGGGGCGGTCCAGCACCGGTGCCAGGACATGGAAGTTGACGTAGTTGAACGCCGTCCGCACGGCGGGCCCGTGCGGGGAGTCCTCCTGGATGGCGCTGAGCGGGTAGTGGCGGTGCGGATGGCCGCGCCGCTCCTCCCGGTGCGCCTCGCGGACGGCGGCGAGCCAGGTGGAGGCGGCGTCGTTCATCCGGACGGGCATGGTGTGGACGAACAGACCGGCGGTGCGGTCTCCGTCGGCGCGCTCGGGACGGCCGTGCGTGAGCAGCCCCGTGGTCAGGTCGTGCTGCCCGGAGAACAGCCGCAGCGTCAGGCAGTGCGCCGCGAAGAGCACGGACTTCGCGGAGACCGCGTGTGCGCGGGAGAAGGCGGTGACCCGGTGTTCCAGCCCTGCGGGCAGGGTGGCCCGGTGGCTGACGAAGCCGGGCTCCCCGGTCACCGGCGCGGCGGTCCTGAACCCGTCGAGGGCGACTCCCCGCGCACCGTCCAGCCGTTCCTTCCAGTACCGCCGGTCGTCCGCGGACTCCAGCGCCGTGCGCTCGGCGAGGACATGGTGGGCGGGGGAGGGCGGCGGGCCGGCGGGGGCCGGGTCCGTCACCTCGCCCAGGGCGCGCAGATGCTCCTCCAGCAGTTCCCGCAGCAGGCTCGCCACGCTGCCGCCGTCGAGCAGCACATGGTGGAAGCTGAGCACCAGCTCCACGGTGTGCTCGCGGACATGGACCCGGAAGTGGCAGAGCGGCGCGGCCGACAGGTCGTAGCCGTGGTGGCGCTGTCGCTCGATGTGCGCGTCGAGGGCCGCGTCGGCCTCCGCCTCCGGCGTGCCGCGCTGGTCGACGACGGTGAGGCCGCCCGCCACCCGCCGGTGGACGATCTGGAGCGGTTCGGCGTGCCCGCCGAGGTCGATCGAGGACCGCAGCGCGGGATGGCGGGCGACCAGCCGGTCGAAGGAGTGCTGGAAGGCGGACGCGGACCAGGGCAGCCGGAAGGAGTAGTGGAAGACGTCGTGGTAGACGGCGGACCCCTCCCTGGCCGAGCTGTGGTAGATCATCCCGAGCTGGAGGCGGGTCAGCGGGAACGCGTCCTCGACCTCGCCCGATCGCGACAGCCGTGCCCGTGACTCCTCGGGGACCAGCGCGAACGGGGCCGGATCAGGGCCCTGTTCGCGCGGACCGGTGGTGCAGTGGGCGGCCAGGGCCGCCACGGTCGGGTGCTGGACCAGGTCGTTCGGGGCGAAGTGGACGCCGAGCCTGGCGGCCCGCGCCTGGATCCTGATGGTCAGCAGGGAGTCGCCGCCCAGCGCGTAGTAGTCGTCGTGGACGCCGACGTCCTCCTGCCCCAGCACCTCGGACCATACGGAGACGAGCGTGGCCTCGGTCCCGTCGCGGGGCGCGGCGGCCTCCTTCCCGGACGTGTCGTTCGCGGTCCGGGGCGCGGGCAGGGCGCGGCGGTCGGCCTTGCCGTTGGGGGTGAGCGGGACACGGTCGATCCGCACCAGATACGCCGGGATCATGAACTCCGGCAGATGCAGGGCGAGATGCGCGCGCAACGCGCCGTCCTCGGCGGGTTCGTCGGCCACGTAGTAGCCGACGAGTTGGGTGCCGCGTTCCGACGTCACGCTGTCGACGACGGCGCCCCGCACCCCCGGCGCGGTCGACAGACGGTGCTCCACCTCGCCCATCTCGACCCGGTTGCCGCGGATCTTCACCTGCCCGTCGATCCTGCCGAGGTACTCGATCGTGCCGTCGGCGAGCACCCGCGCGAGGTCCCCCGTGCGGTAGAGGCGTTCGCCGGGTGCCGACGGGTGCGCGGTGAACTTCTCCCGGGTCAGCTCGGGACGGCCGAGATAGCCGCGGGCGACGCCGGCCCCCGCGATGCACAGCTCGCCGGGCGCTCCGAACGGCTGTGGCTCGTCCCGGTGTTCACCGAGCACGTACAGACCGGTGTTGTCGATCGGAGTGCCGATCGGCACCCGGGCCACGGGACGGGTGGGGTCCGCCGGGCACGCGAACCAGGAGACGTCGACGGTCGCCTCGGTCGGCCCGTAGAGGTTCACCAGCTTCGGCGCCGGCCGGCCGGCGCCGGCCGTGCCGAAGATCCGGTTGAACTGGTCGACGCGGGCGGGCGGCAGGGCCTCGCCGCTGCAGAAGACGTACCGCAGCGGGCGGACGTCCGCCCGCGCCCGCGGCGACTCCTCCAGCAGATCGAGGAACGGGCCGAGCATCGAGGGCACGAAGTGCGCGACCGTCACCCGCCGCTCGGCGACGGTACGGGCCAGCGCCCGCGGGTCCTTCTCGGCGCCCACCGGGGCCGGTGCGACCGCGGCCCCTTCGACGGCCCACCAGAACAGCTCCCACACCGAGACGTCGAACGAGATCGGTGTCTTGTGCAGGATCACGTCGTCCGCGCCGAGGGGATGGGCGCGCTGCATCCAGGCCAGGCGGTTGACGACCGAGTGGTGCTCGACCATGACGCCCTTCGGCCGGCCGGTCGAGCCCGAGGTGTAGATGACGTAGGCGAGGTCGCGCGAGGTGGCGGTGGGTTCCGGCGGCGTGGCCGGTCCGTGCAGCAGATCGCCGACGCGCAGCACCGCCGCGTCCCCCGTCACCGCCGTGCCTCCCGCCGCCTCCGCGCCCGTTGCCGCCTCCGTACCGTCGACGCCGGGCCGACCGGGCCCCACCAGGACGACCTTGGCGCGGCTGTCCTCCAGCACGTACGCGATCCGCGCGGGCGGATGCCCCGGGTCCACCGGTACGTAGGCGCCTCCGGCCTTGAGCACGCCGAGGACCGCCACGAGCGTCAGCGGGCCCCGCTCCAGCAGCACGGCGACCCGGTCGTCGGGACGGACCCCGGCCGCCCGCAGGGCGTGGGCCACCTGGTTCGCCGCCGCGTCGAGCTCCCCGAAGGTCAGCGGGGCGTCGCCGGGCGCACCGGTCGCCGGACCCGACAGCACCGCGGGCCGGTCGGGGGTGCGCGCGGCCTGCTCCTCGAAGAGGCTGTGCAGGGTGCGCCGGTCCGCGTACGGCACCCGGGGCCCGCGCGCGACGGCCGCCAGCTTCCGGCGCTCGGCCGCGCCCAGCATGGGCAGCGCCCCGATCGGCCGGTCCGGCTCCTCGACCGCGCCCCGGATCAGGGCGGTGAGGTGGCCGGCCAGCGCCCCGACGGGAAAGTCCTCGTCGAGGACGTCACGCCCGTAGGTGAGGGTGATCCGCACGTCGTCGGTGCCCCGGGTGTGCAGGACGTGCACGGCGATGGCGTCCTGCGCGTGCGCGGGGGCGGACCCGTCGGTCTCGCGGGTGAGTCCGGCGACGCCGGGGCTGGGCGGCATCGGCAGGTACGACAGCGTCACGTCGAACAGCCGCGGCGCGCTCCCGCTGCCGCGGGGCAGCGCCCTGAGCACATCGCCGAGCGCCAGGCGTTCATGGCGCCGCAGCTCCTCGCCGCCGGTCTCGACGGCCGCGCCGATCTCGCGCATGGTCGCCGTGCCGGGGGTCCGTACCCGTAAGGGGAGGATGTTGGCGAAGTGGCCGACGGTCGCCAGCTCCTCGCCGGTCCTGCGGTTGAGATGAGGGATGCCGAGCACGACCTCCGGGGCGCGGTGGATCCGGCCGAGATACGTGGCGAACGCCGCGGCCACGACGGGGAACACCAGCCGCTGCTGCTCGCGCAGGCGCCGGACGAGGGCGCTGTCGACGGTGAAGGAGAACCGGCCCGTCGAGGAGTGCGCTCCGGCCGAGGAGCCGGTGGCCGCAGTGGCGCGGGTGAACAGGGCGGGCACCACATCGGCGTGCGCCCGGCGGTGGAAGTCCTGGTCCCGCCGGAACTGGGGCGAGGCGGTGTAACGGGCCTCCTCGCGGACGGAGTCCAGGTACGAGGGGGCGTCCTCGGGTGACGGGGCGGCGCCCGCCTTCACCCGCCCGTAGTCCTCGAAGACCTGCTCGGTGAAGAGGAAGATGCCGTAGCCGTCGGTGATGATGTGGTGGGCCTTGACGACCAGGTGGACGGCGCCGGGCCCCTCCCTGAGCAGCGTCAGCTCGAACATCCGGCCGCGGCGCAGCGGGAACGGGCGGGCCAGCGACCGTTCCACCCAGGTGGCGCACGCGGCGCGCGGATCGGGTTCGTCGGAGAGGTCCACGACCGCGACGAGCGCGCTGTCAGGGGCGGCGCCGACTTCGGGGTCCTTCCACTGGCGGGGTATCTCGTCCCGCGCGTCGAAGGAGAGCGAGAAGGCGTCGTTGCGCCGGACCGCGCGGGCCAGGCAGGCGCGCAGGGCACGGACGTCGACCCGTCCCGTCAGGCGTTCGTGCACGACGCAGTTGAACTGCGGATGGGTCTCGTCGAGGGCGCTCGCGACCCAGATGTCCCGCTGGTAGGCGGTCAGCGGCAGGCTCAAGGGCTCGGACATGTCTCCTCCTTGGAAGGGCGGGCCGGTGCGGTCGGCCGCCGGCCGGACGGTGCCGGGGCGGCCGGTGACACCTGCGGGACCCGGGGGCGGCCGTGGCCGCCCCCGGTCCGGTCAGCGCGGGGGCGGCTCCGTGGCGACCAGTTCCTCGACCAGCGCCCCGGACAGCGCCCTCACGGTGCCGTGGGTCCACAGCAGGGTCGGGGAGAGCGTGGTGCCGAACGCGGCCTCCAGCCGGTTGCGCAGCTCCAGGCTCATCAGCGAATCGAGGCCGAGCGTCTTGAACGGCGTCTCAGGACCGACGCGTTCCGGCGGGAGCCGCAGCACCCGCCCCGCCAGCTCGCGCACCGTGGCCTCGCCGAGGGACGCCCTGGCGTCCGGGGAAGCGGTGCGCAGGCGCTCGCGCAGCCCGCCCGCGGCCGGAGCGGTGACGCCGTCGTCGGCCGCCGCGCGCAGCAGCTCCCAGCTCGGCAGCGCGGCCGTGTCGGGGTACGCGTCGAACCACTGCCGCGGGTCGAGGGGTACGTAACCGACCACCGGCTCGTCGCGCTCCAGCATCCGCGTCAGCGCCGGCCAGGCCTCGTGCGCGGGGAAGCCGCCCATGCCCCGTTCCGTCAGCCGGGCACCGCGCCGCTCGTCCGAGGCCGCGAGACCGATGTCGGAGAACGGCCCCCACTGCACGCTCAGGGCGGGCAGGCCCTGGGCGCGGCGGGTCTCGGCCAGGGCGTCGAGAAAGGCGTTGGCGGCGGCGTACGCGGCCTGCCCGGCGTTGCCGACCAGCGCGGCGGCCGACGAGAACAGCACGAACAGGTCGAGCGGGTCCCGCGCGGTCGCCGCGTCCAGGTTGCGGGCGCCCAGGGCCTTGGGCGCCAGGACGGCGGCGGCCTGGGACGGTGTCATGGTGTCGATCGTGGCGTCGGCGAGGACGCCCGCCGCGTGGAAGACGCCCCGCAGCGGCGGCATCTCCTCCCGTACACGGTGCAGCGCCTCGCCCAGGGCCCGCTCGTCGGCGACGTCGCACCGTACGGTCTCGACCCGCGTTCCGGTCTCCCGCAGCGCCGCCAGCCGCCGTTCGGCGTCGGCGGTGGGGGCCGACCGGCCCAGGAGCGCCAGCGCGCCCGCTCCCCGGTCGGCCAGGAACTCCGCGAGGGAGAGGCCGAGCGCGCCGAGGCCGCCCGTGACGAGATAGGTGGCGTCGGCCCGGAAGCGGCCGTCCGGCAGCGGTACGGGCGCCACGGCCGCGACGCTCCCCGGGTCGGTGAGGACGAACTTGCCGATGTGGTCGCCGTGGGACATCTCGCGCAGCGCGGTCGCCGCCTCGGCGAAGGGACGGGTGCGTACGGGCAGCGGGGCCAGCCGGCCCTCGGTGATGTGGGCCCAGACGTCGGCGAACGTCCGGGCGAACCGCTGTGGTCTGCGCTCCATCAGCCCGGCCAGGTCCACGGCGGAGAAGCTGACGCCCTTGCGGAAGGCGTCCAGGGGGATCCGGTGGCCGCCGTGGATGTCCTTCTTGCCCAGTTCGACGAAGCGCCCGTCCTCGGCGAGCACCCCGAGTCCGGCCTCGATGGCCGCCCCGGTCAGGGAGTTGAGCACGACGTCCACGCCGCGCCCGCCGGTGGCGGCGCGCACCGCCGACGCCCAGCCGAGGTCCCGGGAGTCGAACACGTCGGTGACGCCGAGACCGGTGAGGTACCGGCGTTTGGCCGCGCTCCCCGCGGTGGCGACGACCCGGGCGCCGAGGAGCCGGGCGACCCGCAGGGCGGCGAGCCCGACGCCTCCGGCGGCCGAGTGGATCAGGACGGTCTCGTCCCGCTCCAGGCGGGCGAGTTCGGCGAGTCCGTACCAGGCGGTGGCCATCGCGAGCGGCAGGGCCGCAGCCTCCGGGTCGCCGAGCCCGTCAGGGACCGGCCGTACGTGGTCGGCGCGTACCGTCACCTGGCTGGCGAGGGAGCCGAACACACAGGCCACCACACGGTCCCCGGGGCGGTACCCGGTCACGTCAGGGCCGACGGAGACGACGCGGCCCGCGCACTCTCCGCCGAGGAGCCGGGCGCCGCCCGTGGGGTCGGGGTAGGTGCCGAGCGCCTTCATCACGTCGATGAAGTTGAGCGCGGCGGCGGTGACCTCGACGCCGATCTCCCCGGGGCCCGGCGGCCGTCCGGCCAGCGGCAGACACACCACGCCCTCCCACCGTCCGGGCCGTGTGGAGGCGACCCGGAACGGGCGGCGCGAGGCGCGCAGGGGCGGGCGCGCGGCGTCCTCCTCCCCGAAGACGTCCGCCCGGGTGAGCCGGGCGGCCAGGCGGGTCCGTCCGCGCAGGGCGACCTGGTCCTCACGGTCCGCGCCGAGGACTTCCACGGCGCAGGCGCCGGCCCAGCCGGCGTCCGCCGGGTCCACGTCGACGAGGCGCGGCGCCAACTCCCCGTGCTCGCGCCGCAGGACCCGGGTGTAGCCCCCGTAGAGGGCGGCCCCGGAGTCGGGGCGGTCTCCGGCGGTGGCCGCCTGGCCCAGGGGTGTGACCACGGTCAGCCGTGGCGGGGCGGGCAGGGCGGCGCAGGCGCGCACGACATCGGTGAGCGCGTCGAGTCCCCGCCGCTGGGCCGTGAGGCCCGCGTCGGCCGGGGGAGCGGCGAAGACGACACCCGCGGCCCCGGCCACGCCACCGAGCGCGTCACCGCCGGCTCCCGTGGGTACGCGGGTCACCTCGGCGCCCTCGGCCGCCAGCGCCTCGGCGAGCGGTTCCGCGAGGCCGCCCGGGTCGCCGCAGACGAGCCACGCCCCGGACGGGGCCCGGTCACCCCGGGGCGCCCCGGCCACCTCGGTCCACCGCAGCCGGTGCAGCCGGGCCGCGTCCGCCGCGTCCGGTGCCTCTGCCCCGGCCAGCGTCTCCAGCCGTAACCCCTCCATGGCCAGCACCAGGCGGCCCTCGCCGTCGAAGACCCGTACGTCCACGGTGCCGTCCTCGTGGCGGACGGCATGGGACCAGACCCGGTCGACCGGCGGCCCGTCGGGGCGTACGGGCACCCGGATCCGGCGCAGCGCGGTCGGCACCATCGCCGCTTCGGCCGCGTCCTCCTCGAAGAGCGCGAGCGAGACCTGGAGGGCGCCGTCCCACAGCGCGGGGTGCAGCAGATACGGTCGCGCGCCGGGCAGCAGGGTCGCCGCGAGCACGACCTCGCCCACCGCCTCGCGTCCGTCGGACGCCCGGTACAGCGCGCGCACACAGCGGAAGGCGGGCCCGTAGTCGAGCCCCCGTCCGGCGCACGCGTCGTAGAACGGCCCCGACTCCGTGGCCGGCGCCGTGTCGAGCCACTCGGGAAGAGCGGGCAGGGCCTCGCCGGTGTCCCGGTAGTCGGCGCGTGCCGTGGCGTGCTCGGTCCAGGCCGTCGCGCCCTCCGGCAGGGACAGCAGGCGGAAGCTGCCGCCTTCGCTGATGTCGTCACGCCACTCGACGGCCAGCCGCTCGGGCCCCTCACCGAACGCGACCGCCGCGCTCAGTGTGATGTCGTGCAGCGCGCGCGGCGCCGAACCGGTCCTGGCCCGCGCCGTGTTGACCGCAAGTGCCAGGGTCGCCGCGCCGGGCAGCACGGCGGTGTCGTACACCTGGTGATCGGCGAGCCACGGCAGGTCGGCGACCGCGAGTTCCGTGGTCCCGTGCCACACGTCCCGCTCGCCGGGCGAGGGGGTGAGAAGCACGTCGAGCCCGCGGGCCGCCCCGGCGCGCGCCGCCACCGTACGGTCCGGGAGCCAGTGGCGCTCAGGCCGCATCGGGTGTGCGGGCAGCGGGACCTGGCGGCACCGGGGCAGGTCGCCGAAGGGTTCGAGGCCGGCCGTGTAGCCGCGCGCCAGCGCGCGGGCGAACGCGTCGGGGCCGCCGTCGCCCCGGCGTACGGTGGTCAACGCGGCGGCGGTCCGCCCGTGTTCGGCGATCAGCTGCTCGACGGCCGGGGTCAGGACCGGATGCGGGCTGATCTCCACGACATGGCTGACATCGTTGTCCAGCGCACGGGTCAGGGTATCGGCGAACAGCACGGGGCCGCACAGGTTCTCCACCCAGTAGGCCGCGTCCAGCACACCGCCGTCCAGCGGCTCCCCGCGTACCGTGGAGCGCAGTTCGACGGTGCCCCGCCCGGGAGCGGCCGGCGCCAGCTCGACCAGCAGGTCCTCGCGCAGCTCGGCCATCTGGGGGCTGTGCGAGGCGTAGTCGACCTGGACGAGCCGGCAGTACGTACCGTCCTCCTCCAGCGTCTCCTTCAGCGCGAGGACGGCGTCGCCGTCGCCGGACAGGACGCAGGAGGTCGGCCCGTTGTGCGCGGCCAGCGCGATCCTGCCCCCGAAGGGTCCGACGGCCGCCAGGGCCGCTTCACGGTCGAGGTCCACCGCCAGCATCCGCCCGCGCCCACAGGTCCGGCGGACGATCGCGCTGCGCCGTGCCACGACCAGCGCGGCGTCCTCGTACGACAGGATCCCCGCGACCGTGGCGGCGGCGATCTCGCCCTGGCTGTGGCCGATGACCACGTCGGGCTCCACACCGGACGCCCGCCACAGCTCGGCCAGCCCCACCGACATGGCCCACAGGACGGGCTGGAGGGTGTCGACCCGGTCCAGCCAGGCGTCGCCGGACTTCCCCGTGAAGACGTCCAGCGGGTCCCACGTCAGATGCGGACGCAGCGCCCGCGCACAGCGCCCCACGACCTCGGCGAACCACGGACTGTCCCGGTACAGCTCCTGCCCCATACCGCTCCACTGGGAGCCCTGCCCGGGGAAGACGAACGCGGTGCGGCCCCGGGGGACGGCCCGCCCCGTCACCACCGCGGGGTGGTCGCCGTCCTCGGGGCGTTCGGCCACCTCGGCGAGCGCGGCGCCGAGGGCCTCCGGCGCGGTGGCGAGCAGCGCCGCCCGCACCGGGAGGTGGCCCCGGCGCCAGGCGAGCGTCCCGGCCAGCTCGCGGACGGCCGCCTCGCTCTCCGGCGTCCGGTCCCGGAGCTGCGCGGCCCGCTCGGCGAGCACCGGGGGCGACTGGGCGGACAGCGGTACGAACGTGGGCAGCCCGGTCGACGGACGGCCGGACGTCCCGGTTCCGATTCCGGCCCGGGTCCCGGTCCCGGCGGAGAGGGAGCCGCCCGTGCTCTCCGTCGCCTCGGGCGGGGCGGCCACGACGACATGCGCGTTGGTGCCGCCCCAGCCGAAGGAGCTGACCCCGAGCCGGACGGGCCCGGTCCGCGGCAGCTCAAGCGGCTCGCGCAGCACCCGTACGTTCAGGTCGTCGAAGGGTATGTCCGGATTCAGCACCTCGGCGTGCAGGCTCGGCGGTACGACCCGGTGCCGCAGCGCGAGAAGCACCTTGAACAGCGAGCCCATGCCCGCGGCGGCCTCCAGATGCCCGATGTTCGTCTTGACCGAACCGATCGGGACGGGCCCGCAGGTACGGTGCCTGCCCACGGCCCGGCCGATCGCGCTGGCCTCCGCGGGGTCGCCGCGCCTGGTCCCCGTACCGTGGGCCTCGATGTAGGCGACGGAATCCACCGGGACGGCGCCGGGCCCGTCCCCGTAGACGCCGCTCAGCAACTCCTCCTGGGCGTACGGGTCGGGCGTGACCAGGCTGTCGCCGCCGCCGTCGTTGTTCACCGCCGTACGCTCGACGACCCCGTGGATCCGGTCCCCGTCCGCCAGCGCGCGTTCCAGGGTCTTGAGGCAGAGGGCGGCCACGCCCTCGCCCCGGACGAAGCCGTCGGCGGAGGCGGCGAAGGCGGCGCAGCGTCCCTGGGGCGAGAGTCCGCCGAAGTGGGTGAGCCCGACGGACACGTCGGGGGCCAGGATCAGGTTGGCCGCACCGACGATCGCGGCGCCGACCTCGCCCTGACGCAGCGCCTGTACGGCTACGTGGAGGGCGACGAGGGAGGAGGAGCAGCCCGATTCGACCGTGAGGCTCGGGCCGCGCAGCTTCAGGAGGTAGCTGATCCGGGCGGCGAGCACATCCAGAGCGCCGCCGACGAGGCTGTGCTGCGTGGGCGGGGCGCCGCGTTCCTTGCGGAGGATCTCGTAGTCGTGCCAGGAGGCCCCGATGTAGACACCGGTCCTGGAGCCTTCGAGATCCGCGGGGCGCAGCCCCGCGTCCTCCACGGCGCGCCAGGCGGCCTCCACGAGTAAGCGCTGCTGGGGGTCCATGTCGGCGGCTTCCCTCGGGGAGATCCCGAAGAAGCCGGCGTCGAACTGGTCCACGCCGTCGAGAAATCCGCCGACGGCCTGCACGTCCTTGCCCGGGTCGAGGGGACGGGCGGCGTCCCAGCGGTCGGCGGGGACGGGGCGGATGGACTCCCCGCGCTCGGTCAGAAGGGTCCACAGACTCTCGGTATCGGGGGCTCCGGGGAACCGGCCCGACATTCCGACAACGGCGATGGCGTTCGCATTATCCTGCATAAGATAATTCGTCCTTTGCCTACTGTCGCACGGCGGAGGAATATGCGGAGTGTAATGCCGCAGGGGGATTTCGTGTATGGGGCCTGACCTGGCCGTTCTTCGAACGACGGTCCGCCGTATCCGGGTCGTCCGCTTTTACGGCGGCCCGTCACCGTTCACCCCTGACTGCATGCGTTCCTTCCGCCGGTGGGACGGAGAGGCGCTGGTCGGCGGTGCGGGAGACGAGGGCGTGCCCGGTGGCGGCTCGGGACCCGCAGGTGGCTGTCCGCGTGAGGAATTCCACATCGGGGTCCGGACCGAGGTTCCGGCCGGCAAGCCTTGAGGGACTTTCCTGGCTATCCAGATCATCCAGATCATCCCGGTTATTCAGGTGATTCAGGTTGTCCCCGGGTATCCCGGGTGTCCGCGGGGTGAATTCTCCGCGCCGGGTAATTAATCCCCGCGGCCCGGAACCGCCGGGTGGCCTTTCGCCGGAAAGGGGGTAAGGGGTCAGCCGCGGCAGGGCCGCTCCACCGCGCTGTTCACCCTCGCGACCGAAGTCCCGCGATCCTCGCCCGGATGCCCGGGGTCCGCGTCAAGGGTGCCGTGGCCAGCGGCGGGTGAAGTGGTGGCCGGCGTGGTGCGGGCCGCCGTCCTGAAATTCGCCGAAGGCCCGGAAGGCCAGGTCGTCGAGGCAGTCGATGTCGAGGACCTCGCCGTTCCGCTTGCGGGGTTCGCCGTTGATGAGGGCGGCGCCGATGTCGCGGGCGTCCGAGTCCGGCTCGACGGTGCCGACGGCTCTTCTGTCAGCCGTCGGTTCCCGCGGTCCGTGCTCCGGCGGACATCATGCTTTCCAGCATGGCGGCGATGCGCGCGGTCAGTTGTTCGGGGGTGGTGCCGAGTTGGACGCAGCGGTTTTCGAGGGGGCCGTCGAGCCAGAGGGTGACGATGCCGACGCCCAGGGCCCAGACCATGCCGACCAGGGTGTTGGGGTCTCCGGGTGGGGCGCTTCCTTCTCGCTGGCAGTCTTCGACGGCTTCGGTCAGGATCCGGAGCGCTCCCGCGCCGGCGTTGTGGGCCTCAGGGTTCTTGTCCGGTTCTGACAGCTCGGAGCGGAGCATCAGGTGCATGTGCGCCGGGTGGTTCCGGGCGAACTCGACGTAGGCATGGATGATCGCGCCGAGCGCCCGTGCTCCGGTCGGGGCCTGTTCGCGTGCCTGGCGCAACTGTGGTTCGAGGAGTTCGTGGCCTTGGACGCAGATCGCGGCGAGCAGCGTCGAGCGGTCGGGAAAGTGGTGGTAGGGCGCTCTGGGGCTGACTCCGGCCTGGCGCGCGACGCGACGCAGGCTCACCGCGCCGATGCCTTCGTCCTCGATGAGGGCCACGCACGCGCTGATGAGCTCTTCGCGCAGGGAGCCGTGGTGATAGCTCTCCCGCGCCTCCTTGGTCGGCACCTCGCCAGGGTAGCTGGTTGACAGTTCGATCTCCCCAAGTCTATACAGTGCATACATTCTATGCGGTGTATAGATCCAATGAGGAGAGGGCGGGCGGCATGACCGACGTCAGGGTTCTGGTGACCGGGGCCACAGGCTTCATCGCGGGCCACTGCATCAACGAACTGCTCCAGCACGGGTACGCCGTACGCGGCACGGTCCGTGATCTCGCGACCGCGGACGTCGCCCACCTCCGCGCGATCGCCGAACGCACCGGCGGTTCCCTGGAGTTCGTCCAGGCCGGCCTCGGCGCCGATGCGGGCTGGGCCGAGGCGGTCGACGGCTGCGAACACGTCTGGCACCTCGCCTCCCCCAACCCGGCCGGTCTGCCCGCCGACGAGGACGAGCTGATCCGGCCCGCCGTCGACGGCACCCTGCGGGTACTGCGCGCCGCGGCCGCCGCGGGGACGGTCCGCCGCGTCGTGATGACCTCCTCGTCGGACGCGATCGTGCACGGTCACGAGCGGACCGATGTCCTGCGCACCGAAGCCGACTGGTCGAACGTGGAACGAGCGGCCGCCTATCCCAAGAGCAAGGTGTACGCCGAGCGTGCGGCGTGGGCGTTCGTCGCCGACCAGCGGCTCGAACTGGTGACGATCAATCCCGGCCTCGTGCTCGGTCCCCTGCTGCACGCCGAGCAGAAGGCATCGATGGAGGTCGTCCGCCAGCTCTTGGCCGGCGGGCTCCCCGCCGTCCCACGTCTCAACTACGCCGTCGTCGACGTCCGCGACGTCGCCACCGCTCACCTGCTCGCCATGGAGACCCCCCACGCCGCCGGGAACCGGTACATCTGCGCCACCCCATCCCTGTGGATGGGCGAGATCGCCACGGTCCTGAAGGCGGAATTCGGCGCGCGCGGCTACCGGATCCCGACCCGCAGGCTGCCGTACTGGCTGATGTGGCTGGCGGCTCGACGCGACCCCGCCGTCCGTCTGGCACTCGGCTACTACGGAGTCCCCGCCCTGGTCACCGCCGAGAAAGCCCAACGCGAACTCGGCTGGACGCCACGTCCGGCGACAGAGTCCATCATCGCGGCGGGCGACACCCTCATCCGATACGGCATCGTGCCGGACAAGGGGCGCAGCGGGAATCCCACGCCGACCCAGGCCCGCGGCACAACAGTCTGACACCGACCCGGAGAGATATCGATGACCCGGAACCACAGCCGTCAGCGCGTCCTCGTCCACGGAGTCCCCGAGACCTCGGCGATCTGGACACCCCTGATCAAGGAACTGGAGCGCCTCGGTCACCATGACGTCGTCCGGCTCTCACCTCCGGCGTTCGGTGCCCCCCGAGCGGGGGATTTCGGTGCCACCGTCGACGAGTACCGTGACTGGCTGATCAGCGAACTGAGCACGTTCGACGAGCCCGTCGACCTGGTGGGCCATGACTTCGGTGGCGGGCACGTCCTCGGCGCGGTGTGGACACGCCCCGACCTCGTCCACAGCTGGGTGAGCGACGTCATCGGAACGCTCGAACCCGACTACGTGTGGCACCCGGTCGCCCAGATCTGGCAGACACCGGGCGGTGGAGAACGATTCATCGAGGAGCTTTTCGGCGGAACCACCGCCGATCGGGCGGAACGCATGCAGAGCTGGGGAATGCTCGCGCCCGCGGTGCGGGAGGTCGCGGCCGAGCAGGGACCCGAGATGGCCACCGCGATCCTCTCACTGTACCGATCCGCTGCTCAGCCGGCTTTGGCGCAGCGGGGTGAGAACCTGCCCCAGGCCGCTCAGCGGCCCGGGCTGGCCGTCATCGCGACTGAAGACGGCGACGTGGGGTCGATCGAGCAGCGTCGGCGGGCCGCGAGCCGCGCCGGCGCCCAGATCCACGTGCTGGAGGGCCTCGGTCACTGGTGGATGCTTCAGGACCCGGCCCAGGGCGCACGCATGCTCGCCGACTTCTGGGACCGCGTCTGACGTGCCACGGCCGGTCGTCCAGCCGGGCGAACTCGGCGATCAGCCGCCGGGTGATGCCCGGCGCGAGCAGGGCGTCCCCGGCCGCGATCACCCGGACCGCCTCGGCGAGCTGGTCCGCGGAGGCGTCCTTGAGCCGGAACCCGGAGGCGCCCGCGCGCAGGGCTTCGTACACGTACTCGTCGAGGTCGAAGGTGGTCGACACCAGCACCCTGATCCCGGGGGTGGTGGCGGTGATGCGGCGGGTCGCCTCGATACCGTCCAGCTCCGGCACGCGGATGTCCGTCAGGACCACGTCCGGGGCGAGTTCGGCGGTCCTGGCGATGGCGTCCAGTCCGTCCACCTCCTGGCCGGTCACCTCGATGTCGGGCTGGGTGTTGAGCAGGACCGTGAAGCCCTGCCGGACCATCTGCCGGTCGTCGGCGATCAGTACCCGGATCACTGGGCTCCCTCGGAGCCGGTCGGTCAAGTCGGGCGTCGGGGACGGGACTTCGGCCTGGGCCGCACCGGCGAGGGGGACAACGACAGCGCCGGTGACCAGGGCGGCGAGTGCGGCCCGGAGCCAGCGTCCCGCGCCTCTTCTCGGACGGCCCATGGCTGTGCCCTCTCCTCACCGGCCCGGCCATCGGGCTTCTACGGCAAGGAAGTTACGGAGGGGCACTCGTAGTCCACGTCACGCTGAGGAACTCACCTGGCCAGTGACTCTCAGGTGTGACGTGTATGACCCGGCCCACCCCGAAGGGAGGGTTTCATCAGCCCAGTCGCGTGGACTCTCCGCCCAGGCCCGGTACTTCACCGGCCGGCCCAGGGAACGGGGCCTGTACATCTGTCGCTTCCCAGGACGACGGGGAGTCCCGCGAGAGAGAAAGTACCGGCGCGGACCGTTCAGCGACGAGATCCTTCGAGGCCGCGAGAACCTTGATCTCGGCGGCGGGGCTTTCCATCCCGCGACGTGGCCACGGCGAACCGTGACGGATCCGAGAGGGCGAAGGACGGATGCAGGCCAGTTGTTCCCGCCACTCCCAAGGCCGGAACAAGCCCCTGCGGGGCAAACGGGCGCCCCGTGCCGGCTCGGGCGGACCCGGAGCCGCCACGGGGCGGGGCGTGCCGGTCGTCAACGGATCGGCGCGGTTCCCGGCCTGCGTGACCGGGGTGGTGGGAGAGCGGTGCTCAGTTGAAGACCAGGACATCGGTGCGCATCGGCAGCGGGCTGCTCCAGCCGATGTTGATTTTGAACGTCACCACTCCGTTGCCCGGGGCGATGCTCGACACCTGGAAGGGTGCCCCGCCGACGAACCGGTTCCCGTTGCCGTCGATCTCGGAGGCAGTGATGACGACCGTCGAGTTGATCCCGATGACGTTCCAGGGGAGTTGGAGGTTGAACGTCCCGTTTCCCGGGGTCCACGTCCACCACGCCCGCCAGATGGCGCCGACGTTGCCGCCGATCGCCGCGAGGCCCTGGTCCTGGTCGGCGGCTTGTGAACTGCTCGCGATCCGCGGCACCTCGGTGGCGGAGGATTCGGTTGTGGCCATGACGGCTCCCTTCGCGTCGGGAGGGCTCCCACGAGCTCCCCGAATACGTTGAGTGTCCGACAGTGCGCACAGCGTCACAATCACTCGTGCGAGTGAACCTCCGGCGCGTCGCCGTGCCGCCCGCGCGAACACCGTCCACGGCCGCCGTCCACGCGGCGGCGCGTTGACGAACGCTCAATCCGGGACACCACCAGGGGCCACTGGACGGTCAACCTTGAGCAGACCGGCCCGAACGCGAAGTAGGTGTGCGGCGAGATGCTGCGCGCCGGCAGACGCGTCGAACATCACTGCGTCAGCATCTGATATACGGCGCACGTCAGCAGTCGCGGCGATCGCCGGTCGACGACCGTACTGAACCGAGCGGCATCGCTGCGCGAAAACACGTCGCGGCGGGACCGGGTTACCGG